>NZ_JBFRLX010000045.1:0-40751 GCF_041470165.1 Vibrio sp. 10N.286.46.A8 | reverse complement strand
AGGTCGTCGTTGCAGCAGCAATAAAGGAGCTAATTCGCGCCATCATTAAAGGCAGCCCAACAACATAATGCAGCAATGCAAAAACCAAACAATCAACAACAAACCCACCAACACCAACCACAGCAAATCGAACCATCTTGTGGTGGGACTGTAGTCTTTGGCTATGTGATTGAAGCTTGTCATTGAACATTCGTAGCCTTGAGTTAACGCTGAACATCATTTTCACTTTCAATATGATTCAACGAAAAATTTGGTGTGTTGCTCTGGTGATGGCAGCTGAACAGAGCACGCTTAATCTTGACCGTCGGTTCCAAAATACACGTTAATGCGTTCTCTTTGATCTTAATTTCCACTTCCGCTTTATGGCCGATCAAATAGAATTTATCGATGCCATTTAGTTGCTCGATATCAAGAAGCTTTTTCGCTTGCCCATGACTGTAAAATTGCCCTGAGAATGGTCTTTTACCCACATAAAAACTTGGCGCAGAATCCGTAATCTGTTCAAAAATAATACGGTCACTTTTCTCGTTCGCCTTCCCTAAGTTCAGGTAAACCATCGCAATCATTAACAGCACAGGTAGCACCAAAGCCACACTCGAAAACCACTTCTTATCTTTTTCCACCACAAGTATAGCAACCAGCATCCCAAGGGCTGGAATCCCCGGCAGTACGTACGCAGGGAGAATATTGCCCGCCATAGTGAAAAGAATCAGTGGCGAAATCAACCAACAGACAAGGAATGAAAACAACCCACTATTCTCAGCGTTAATTTCCGCAATTTTCTTGCGACGAGCGAAAGTTAAAATAGGTAATACAATCGACCACGGCGCAGCGGCCTGAATCCAAAACACCCAGATCATGCCTCTGGTTTCATCATGAGCAGAACCGTATAAATCGCCCTCCCAACCACTCACAACAAAACGCTTAAAGTGTTCGCCAACAATAAAATAATCAATAAAGCCCGGAGTAGCCATTTCAGCCATAATGTACCAAGGCAAGGCAATCGCCAGCATGACACCTAAACCAGACAACAGTGGAAAGCGTTGCCACAACACTTTAAAAGCCCCAAAGATACCATGTTGTAATAGCAACCAAGGGAATACTGCGATACCCATGATCACAATCGCAACAGGACCTTTTGCAAGCAAGCCCAACGCCAAGCCTACAAATCCAACGTAACCCCAGGTTTTGTTGGTTCTCTCACTTCCTTCGCCTTTACAGTCTTCTCCACCGAGCCAACATAAGTAAAAGCCCAGCATCGCGATGGTCATGGCTAACGTTAACGCCATGTCGGTCATCACAGCACCCGCGGCGATAGAGAAAATCCCACATGTTGCCAATACAACAGCCGCCACTAAGGCACTTTGTCCCGTACGCTTCGCCAGATACGCGACCAATAGAATCGTCGCGAAACCTGCTAACCAATGCGGAGCACGCACAGCAAACTCACTCAAGCCGAACAACTCAATACCAGCAGCACTCATCCATGTGAACAACGGTGGCTTACCCCAAAAAGGAATACCGTAATCAAACTGAGGGGTTAACCAATTGCCAGTTTCTACCATCAAGCGAGCCATTTCTCCATAGCGCGCTTCAGTGGTGTCCATTAACGGATAAGTCGCCAAAGATAAAAGCCTTAGAACCAGTGCAAAAGCCAACAAATACCATAGATGCGTTCTGTTCAGACTCATGCTGATTCCTCTAATTTAAAATGTGTTTTCAATGCGGGTGTATCAACGACCGATTGGATCAGATAAAGAGGGCGATTCTTGGTTTCGATGAAAATACGACCTATGTACTCCCCCATTAAACCAATACTCAACAGTTGGATTCCGCCAAGTGCAAGTTGCACGACCATCATTGACGGATAACCCGTAATTGGCTCACCAAACATCATGGTTTTGAACACGATGAAGACGCCATACACGAAAGCAGTAAGCGCCACTAATCCACCAACTGCCGTCGCAATACGCAGTGGGCGGATAGAGAATGATGTGATGCCATCCATCGCCAATCCGATGAGTTTCAAATAGTTCCACTTGGTCTCGCCACAGAAGCGAGCATCACGCTTAAATTGGAGTGTCGCTTGTCGGAAACCCGGCCATGAAAAAATGCCTTTCATGTAGCGGTTACGTTCTGGAAGCTGATTGATATGGTCGACAACCTCTCGGCTTAACAGTCGAAAATCACCCACATTCTCAGGAACATCAATCTTCGCAGCCACGTTCATGACTTTGTAAAAGCTCGCTGCTGAAAACTTCTTAAACCATGTTTCACCATCACGCTGGCTGCGCTGCATATTGACGACGTCATAACCTTCGCGCCACTTAGCAATCATTTGCGGGATAAGCTCAGGTGGATCTTGTAAGTCAGCGTCTAGCAAAATCACCGCTTGTCCACGACAGTGCTCAAGGCCTGCGCTCATCGCTGATTCTTTGCCAAAATTACGGCTTAAACCGATAACAGAAATTGAGCTATTGATTGAAGTGAATGAACTCACCAACTCCAAGCTGCTGTCTTTGCTACCGTCGTCGACATAAACGATTTCACTCTTGATGGGCAAGCTATCAAGCACCTTGGTAAGGCGAGAGTGGAACTCTTCCAATACCTCTTGTTCATCGTAAAAAGGCACAATGATAGACAGAGAAACCGCAGGGTTGATCTGCGATGTAGATATCTTAGGGCGGCTTATATGAAGTTCAGACATAATACGTTCTTCTATTTTTTAATCTGAACCCAATCTACCCTCCCATAAGTGAAAGTTATGTTATTGACATATTTTTCACGCTCACTCAGGATAATGTTACCGTCTATTTCTGTATGAGAATCAAAATGAAACGAGTTCTATTAGTCGAAGATAACCGTGAAATCGCAGGTGTCTTGTTTGATTATTTTGAGTGTATTGGTATGGAACTCGATTATGCGGACAACGGCGAACTCGGCCTGCAACTCGCGTTGGAAAACTCATTTGATATCATCATATTGGATCTGATGTTGCCAAGAATGGACGGCCTCACGGTTTGTAATAAATTGCGAGACCAAGGCAACGCGACACCTATTTTGATGCTGACCGCGCTAGATAGCCGCGATGATATGTTGAAAGGGTTTGAGCATGGTGCCGATGACTATCTAACCAAGCCTTTTGATTTGGATATTTTAGAAGCAAGAATGAACGCACTAGTTCGTCGTTACCGCGGAAAAGTAGCCTCTTCAAAACTTCAGTTCGGTGAACTCACCATCGACCAAAAAACCCGTAAAGCTTACCGCCAAGATAAGCTTCTTGCGCTAAACCCAACCACTTACACCATACTTGAGATGCTCTGCCAAAACGCACCGGAAGTGGTGACTCGTGAAGATATCTCCTACAAATTATGGGAAGAAGATGAACCCAATAATGATGTGCTGCGCAGTCACATCTATCAATTACGAAATCAACTCGACAAGCCTTTTGACAGTCAAATGTTGATTACCGTTCCTAAAATAGGATTCCGCTTGGAGTCATCGAATTGATTTCCAACTTTCTGACAAGCACTAAAACCCTCACCGGCCGCTTAGCTGTTTTCTTTGGGCTAATGGCCGTGATTGTGTCTGCGTTCGTCTATATCGTTTTTATTGTCGCGCTCTACATGTCTGAAGACCGGGTCGGAGAAAGACGCATCTTGATTGACCGCAATTACGCCGTCGAACTATTTCAAGCCGGAGAAAGTGGTGAGTTAAGAATTGATGATCTGACGGTCGCCTATAACGACCCGTCATTCGTACCTCCCGAATATTATAAGCTCATTGCAAATAAAGAGAGCTTTCTCGGAGAGATCGGCGAAGAGCCAGAGTCAAGAATGGTCTATGTTGGCGAGTATTCTGACAAAGGAAAAACCCACCCAATAATCCTACTTTCCGAAATAGACCGTGTTGAATTTGCTATTTCTGAACTTGTGTACGCGACCGCCTTTGTGCTCACGTTACTTTCTATCTTAATTTTTAGTTTTGGTGCTCTGCTCTATCGACTGTCAAAACGACTGATTGAACCATTCAACTCTCTGTCTGAGCAACTTGAGTCGAATAAACTCAATCTCAGCGAAGAGTTCGGTGTGAGTGATGATGCGGCAGTTGAATTTCGTCAGCTAACCGATCAACTGAATCAGTATCGTCGAGAAATCAATTCCTTGGTCAAGCGTGAACAAGCCTTTGCTCGATACTCAAGCCATGAGTTAAGAACACCACTAACCGTTGCTCGTGGTGCGAATAAATTACTATTAAGAAGCGAAACCACCGAGTTTCAATCTCGGCAGGTTGAACGCATTGATGAAGCCATTGTTCAGATGTCTGAGATGGTCGATGCCTTGCTTGGCCTAGTTCGTTACGAAAGAAATAGTGACGATGCACCGCTGCGCTTGTTTAGCCAGCAAGAATTAGAGACCATCGTTTCCAAAAATACGTTACAAGCAAATGAGAAAGCAGTCGAAATATCCCTACTCGTTCAATCTGAGCCTATAATTCAAGCCACCAGTGCGATCATGAACATGTTGGTTGGCAACTTGTTGAGAAATGCGATTGCAGCGACCAATAGTGGCACAGTGAGCATCACTCTCTCACAAGACAATCTGGTAATTGAAGACCAAGGAGAAGGCCTTCAGGAACAGTACAATCCGAATGGTCATGGATTAGGTTTATTGATTGTCGACGACTTGTGTCAGCGCTTCCATTGGGACTTTGAGTTGGTCAATCGCAACTCTGGAGGGTGTACTGCAAGAATCGCCTTTCAGACAGATTCCTCCTTATCCACATTAAAGCAAGCAAACTCGTAATACGAAGCTCAATACCCTATGAAAACTTGATTTAGTTGGTTTACAGCACTCGCTAGCTACTAGATACTCAGTAGTCCTTTTTGATTTAAAAATGCTGGCTCTTGAGTCAGCATTTTGTCTAAGTGCGATGAAACTAAATAATAGCCCTGTAACTCAGCATCAATACAACGATCACACCTTTTTCTTAAAGCGAGACGATAAGCTTCACTCCCACTTTTGCGGCAACAAAGCCAGAAAGTTCATGAAGCTACTGGAAGACGATCACCCAAACACCACCACTCTAATAAGCTATGGGTCCGCTCAAGCTAACTCCTTGTTCTCGCTAGCCGCACTTGCAAAAATCAAAGGCTGGACGCTTGAGTTTTACGTCGACCACCTTCCTCAATGGCTACAAGAACGCCCACTCGGCAACTACCGTGGCGCTATCGATCTTGGGGCTAAGGTTATTTCAGTCAAAGAAACAGGCTCTGAGCTTCATCCACAAGCGTATATTGGACAAATAAGGCAACCAGGTTCCGATTGTATTGTGTTACCTGAAGGTGGACGTTCTCAGCTTTCTGAATATGGCGTGAAGCAACTGGCGATGGAAATACTCAGCTGGACGCGCTTCGAAAACAAACACGATTTTGTGGTGGCACTACCCGCTGGTACAGGCAGTACGGCTCTGTATCTACATAAGCATTTAAAAGTACACAATATCCCGGTGTTAACCTGTGCGTGTGTAGGTGGTAATGACTATTTAACTCAGCAATTCGATGAACTTGGCGAATCCGATCACCCACAGATTTTACCGCTCAAAACCAAACACCATTTTGGTAAGTTGTATCAGCAGGATTATCAAACTTGGTTAGACCTGCAAGAGCAAACTGACATTGAGTTTGACCTGCTCTATGACCCTTTGATGTGGCAATGCTTAGTACAGTGGCAACAAGACAACCCAACTAAGACCATCATCTATATTCATCAAGGCGGCATCTTAGGCAATGAATCGATGTTGCCGCGCTATCAGCGGAAGTATCCGGAGATGAGCATTAGCAAAACCAACACATCTTGGTAATTTTTTTCCTTTATTCTCCAGTTTAGCTATTCAAGTTATAAACTGAAATCTGGCGAGAATCATCGCGTTATCTATACTTTCGATTGGAACATCAATTGTCATCGAAAGGAATCACGCATGCGAACAATCACTACGCTCGGCCTGTTTTCAGTTTTACTGCCCTTCTCTGCGATTTCAGGAGAAAACATCACTTACCAAGTCGATGGTATGGATTACGAAGGTTATTGGAGTGAAGCCAGTGACCAAGCGCCTTTAGTGCTATTAGTACACGATTGGGATGGTTTAACTGATTACGAAAAGAAACGTTCTGAGATGCTCAACGAACTCGGTTACAACGTGTTCGCCATCGACCTATTTGGTAAAGGCATTCGTCCTACCGAAGTGAAAGACAAAAAACAACACACAGGCGAGTTGTATAAAGACAGAGAAAAAATGCGTGCACTACTTAATGCGGGAGCGATGGAAGCGAAAAGGCTTGGTGGTAACTTAGATAACAACGTGATAATGGGTTACTGTTTTGGTGGCGCAGCCGTTTTAGAAGCCGCTCGTGCTGGCATCCCATCGAAAGCTTATGTCACCTTCCATGGCGGTTTATCGACACCTAAAGGACAAGACTACTCTGAGACAAAAGCTCCAGTTGTCGTGTTCCATGGTACAGCAGACGCCATGATCTCAATGCACGACTTTGGAAGCCTCGCAGCTCAACTTGAATCAAGCAAGGTTCCGCATGAAATGATCACCTACAGTGGTGCGCCACATGCCTTTACCGTATTCGGCTCAAACAACTATCAACAAGAAGCTGACCAGAAATCGTGGGATAGATTTACCCATGTACTAGAAACCACCACCAGATAATCTTCTCCTTGAGAACCCATAACCCCATTCTACAGTTTAAGAATGGGGTGACTTTAGTTAACACGGTGTCATGCCGCTACAAATAACGATGGATACTTAAGTCATCAGATTTAATATCACAGGCAGAGCCACTGACTATGCTTGCTAAGATCTTTCCTGAGCCACATGCCATTGTCCAACCTAATGTTCCATGACCTGTATTGGTAAATAAATTTTTGATAGGCGTCTTGCCGATGATAGGCGTGCCATCTGGCGTCATTGGTCTTAGCCCAGTCCAGTATTCAGCCTTAGAAAAGTCCCCCGCTTGTGGGAAAAGATCTTTTATCACCATATCAATCGTGGCTTTGCGTTTTTCTGGGATTAGGTAGTCAAAACCAGCGAGTTCTGCCGTACCCGCGATACGAATACGATCATCAAATCGCGTCATCGCGACCTTGTAGGTTTCATCCATAACAGTCGAAGTCGGTGACTTATCTACATTCACGATAGGCAATGTTAGTGAATATCCTTTCACTGGGTAAACCGGGATAGACAAGTCGACTTGCTTTAATAGTTCTCGAGAATAGCTTCCTGACGCGACCACGTAAGCATCCGCTTTAAACTCGCCTTGAGTCGTTGTAATAGTCTCAATGGCTTGATTCTGATGATTCAAACTTACCACTTCAGTATCAAACACGAACCTAACACCGAGTTGCTTGGCTTTCTCAGTCAAGGTTAAACAGAACTGATGGCAATCACCGGTTTCATCATGAGGTAAGTATAAGCCGCCCACCAGCTTGTCTTTAACGTCCGCTAAACCCGACTCCACTGACAGACACTGGTCAACATCAAACAGCGAGTGTTCGATCCCACTCTCTGTTAATAGCTTCATATCCTGCTGAATAGCATCGAGTTGCTTCTCGCTTCTGAATACTTGCAAGGTGCCTTTCTGCCTGCCCTCATAAGCTAAATCTTCACTGGTTCTTAGATGAGTGAGACACTCTCGACTGAAGTTTGCCACTCTTAACATACGTGACTTATTCATGGCGTACTTGGCTTCATTACAGTTGGCCAACATCTTAGTCGCCCAAGCAACTAATTCAGGAGAAAGTGACGGCTTCACTTTTAGAGGCGCATGCTCTTGGGTAAGCCATTTCATTGCTTTCAACGGAATCCCCGGTGCCGCCCATGGTGAAGAATATCCGTAAGAAATTTGCCCTGCATTCGCAAAGCTGGTTTCTTTACCACTGCTATCTTGACGCTCAATAACCGTCACTGAATGACCTTCTTTCGCCAGATACCAAGCACTGGTTAACCCAATAACACCACTGCCAATCACAATAACTTCCATTCTCTTCCCCTAATGCCCGACAAAGCCAAAATCTGTCGAACACAGCTGTCAGTCTAAAACTCGTTTCGTTAATGGTTTGTAACTTATTCTGCGTATGTTGACTTATCAATAGGGAGAGCGTTGACATAAACTCAATTAGACTAAAAAACGAATTCGGCAGTTTGGAACTGTGATATTGGCGGTATTTGGAAGTTTGGGAGCAGTCGTTACCTAAATCGATTAAGCCTAGATATTGTAAGCGTCATGACTCAAGAAAGTGGCATTCTCGAGTAAGAAATCTAACAAGGTTTCGGCCTGTAGCGTGAGTGCGCGGCCTTTTAAAGATTGAACCTTAACCGTCGCCTTCGATAGCATCTCCAACTCGGTCGCAACCACTTCAATCTGTCCTGACTTTATCTCATCGAACACCGTGAGCTTAGGCATAAAGGTGACACCCAACCCTGCTGAGACAAAGTTAGTCAGTGCAGTGACTGAGTTAGTCTGAAGCTTAGGTTCTAACGTGAAATGCGACATTTGCTCGGCCTGCTTGACCAATCGACCCATCCCTGTTGAGTTGTCGATCAACGCCAAAGACACATCCTTAATATCTTGCAGTGTCACAGGCGCTTCTTTCATCGTAAGGAAGTGCCCCTTCGGAGCAATCAATTCGAGCGGATGGCTACGTTCAACGTGGGAGTGCAGCTTAGGATGTGGAGCAGAAGCATAGGTTATTGCGAAGTCTATCTGTTGATCTTCCAACATCTTGACCGCGTCCAATGCCCCAGCAATTTCAATAGAAAGGTTGATATCAGGATAACGGGTCATAAAGGTTTGCATCGGCTTTGACACCAAGTTGGTAATAAACCCTTCACCGATGGCAATACTGACACTGCCTCCTTTGAGGTTTTTAAGCTTGGCTAGTCGAGTAAGCACTGCAGCCTCTCCACGAACAATGGAACGATAGTAATGCAGCAGCTCACTACCCGCCTCAGTTAACAGTGATTGGCGGTTGTTGCGTTCCCAAACTTTCATTTCCGCTTGCGCTTCGAGCTGGGTCAGCATTCTGCTCATTGCAGCAGGGTCAACATTCATCATCTTGGATGCCTTACGCAATGAGCCATACTTTGACAACGCGTTTAAATACTCAAGAGCGCGGATATTAAAGTGATGCATTCAACTTCCTTGTGATTCGACTGACACTAGATCAAGCGTCTCACAAATTGGCTGCGAACATGTATCCCATTTTATCAAGAACGTATTTACACTTACTAACTTGTGCACCGAGTCACTTCAAGACAGCTAAAGGCTCATGCACGTTTATTCGATCTACTCTTGATAGACAGATGGAAAGAGCTTAAAGAACCTGTTTGAAACCGCTTAACGAAGCATTTTCGATGACATGGCACCTGTGTGGTTCGGCTTTCACTTGAGTAATACCAATCACAGTAAATAAGTGATCAAACATAGCGTAGGAAAAAAGCTTGAGAACAAGGCAGAATTTTTCGATAAGTAGTTATTCTACAATCAAAAATTCTAACGAAGTTATCGAGGTTTTTAACAAGCTAGGGTGACCAGTTATTTACTACGATTGGTATAATACCAATCACAGTAAGCAAGTGGTCATAAATAGCGTTGGAAGGCGTGATAACTAGGCAAAGGACTTTGGGCTAGAGATAGAGATAGAGATAGAGATAGAGATAGAGATAGAGATAAAATATAGGTGCTCTAAAACGAGAAAACCCCAGCATTTCTGCTAGGGTTTTGAATAGTGGTGGAAGGATGGGGATTTGAACCCCAGATACGCTATAAACGTATACTCGCTTTCCAGGCGAGCGCCTTAAGCCACTCAGCCATCCTTCCACAAATTGTGTGTTAAGCTTCTCACTCAACGAGGCGCTACTTTATTGATTCTGCTTGCTTTGGTCAAGAGGCATTATCAAAAAAAGTGCCTTTTTCAGTCTGTTCGATTACAAATTAACTCATTAGATCAAAAACAAACCAAATTTCATTCTATCGTTGTACTTACGCTTGTTGCTTTTCTTAAGCTTGTTGATAGTAGCCCGGAACTCTAAACCATTTACGGCACATATCTAAGAAATAACCGTACAGCACGCCCATACCACATGAGATAACAGCGTTACTGGTGACAGCCGTAACAATCTGGTCACTTGAAGCACCTACTGCCAATAAAATACCGGCGTACACAGGTGACTGAAATAACACGTACGCCACCAAGTCAGACAAGTTTTTCATCAATGAGCTTTGTGAAAGCTTTGCGCCGTTACGCAAGAACCAATCACGAAAGACTCCATAAGGCCAAGCAATAGCTATGTTTACCGGAATAGATAACGTTCGAGAAGCAAGAGACTGCTCAAACGTCATACCAGAAATAAACACTTCAACAATCATTCCAGAAATAAAACAGAAAACGACCATAGCGAATGTATCCGCAGCTGCGTTTCGAATACAGAATGGACCACGAGACTTCATTGACGACAAACCTAAAATATATCACTACTTCATTGGTGATTTAACAACACATAAACAAGGCTAGATTACACCTAACCAGATAATATCACTATTAAATCACAAGATAAGCAGTCATACATTCCAAATTAAAAATAAAGTTGTAAATTAACAACCAAAAACCACTTTAAAAGCAGTCACTTCCACCAACAAAACCCACAAAGGTCAAATAACGAGCGATTTGTTATTATATTTCCGTAATTAAACAACAACTATGCCATAGGAATATTTACCGTAATGGTATTGATGATTTCTTGTTCAGGAGTGAAACCGAGAGAAACCTGCTCTAAAGCTTTATCGACGTGATCTGTGAGCTTTGCATTATTCATAGGTTCAGCATGAACACGCAAGCTCTCTAATGCAGACTTAATCAGCGCTAAGTTATTATCTTCGAGCGCAACGTACAGCGTGACGAGTAGCTCTTCTGTGTTATCTTTGTTTCGTAGATCAGGTTTAGGTAGTGACTCGCTGTTACTTTGCGAATCGTTTTTTTTCACATCCAGGCAATCAAGATCATGAGCTTTAACTTCATGGTATTGGTAAAGCTTGTTTGAATAGCGGAATAACGCATCATCCAACTCACGCTCATCAATCGGTTTGGCAATAATATAATCCACACCCGCACCAAGCATACGTTCGCGAGTCTCTTTAAAGACATCAGCCGTACAACCAAACACCAGTACCGATGATATCTCACCTATCAAAGCTCGAATTGCAGTGGTTGATTCAACGCCGTCCATCACTGGCATATGGTTATCCATTAATACCAAATCAAAGCGCTCAGCCACCACGGCTTGTATCGCAAGTTCACCATTTTCGACGCTCTTACAAGTAAAGCCTTTACTGCTCATGAAAGTTTCAATAATGACGGTATTGGTTCGGTTATCTTCGACAATCAGTACCTTCAAGCCAGAGTAATCTAACTTCTTATGTGGCAAGCTCTCTATTTCGCCAGGCTGGCAAGGTTTAATCTTCAAGCGAACATCGAAGCTGGTGCCTATCCCTTCTTCACTGGTGACGCTAATACTGCCCTCCATCAATTGGGCAATTTTCTTCACAATCGCCAACCCGAGACCAGTACCGCCAAAGCGTCTCGTAGTCGAAGACTCAGCTTGTTCAAACGGTTTAAAAATACGTTTTTGTGCTTCTTTAGATATACCAATACCGGTGTCGCGAACTCGAATACTAAGGTAGGTGTCACTTCCCTCTACGACTTCTTTAAGGTACACCTCGACAAAGCCTCGAGAGGTAAACTTGACTGCGTTGTTTAAGAGGTTAAATAAAATTTGGCGAAGGCGTGCTTTGTCTGAGAAGTACCAACGACCAGAAGGCACTTCGGAGTACACTTTGAATTGAAGCCCTTTCTCGGAAGACAATGTGTAATAGACACTGTTGATACTTCCTATAATTGAATCAAGCGGGAATCGTGTTTCATCCAGGTCTAACCGACCCTGCTCTATCTTTGAAAAATCCAAAATTTCATTGAGTAACGTCATCATATGATCACCCGAATCATACAGGCTCTTAAGATGCTTCTCTTGCTCTGTGCTCAAAGGGGTTTTCAGTAAGATCTGAGCCGTTCCTAATACACCATTCATCGGGGTACGAATTTCGTGTGACAAGGTCGCAAGAAAAGCCGTTTTGGCATTGGTTGATGCTTGAGCTTTAACCTTCTCAGCTTCGAGATAGATGGTTTTTTCGTTGAAGGTTTTGATCAAATGTCCGATTTCATCATCACTAGAGTAGTCAACATCGATGATCTCGCCCGCTTTAGAACTATCAACTTGGGCGGCAATCGTTGTGATTGGGCTTATCAAATAGCGGTTCAGTAAGTAATAACCGGCCATGACACACAACAACAACAGCGGCACAATACCGCCTTCAACGCTCATTACCTGACGAAACACTTCGTCTGCTACTCGTGATTTTGAGTTGACGACATCCACTTGCCATCCAAACTCTCCAAATTGGTTACTACTAATATAAATCCCATCAACGAGATTGAAGTTATGAGAAACCAACACTTGGTTGAGTTTGTCTCTTAGAGTAATACCAAGGTTGTATTCTTCCGCATGGTTCTTGATAAAGCCGAGTAACTCTTCGAGTGAGAGATCCACCGTCGCGACACCTGCAAAAGTTCCATCGTAATAGTAAGGTGAAGATGCTGTGATCATTTGAACATGTGTATATGGGTCAATATACACATTGCTCCATGCAATGGTTCCCTGCGCTTTGTTTACTACAGATGTATACCAATATTCGTTCTGATAAGGCGCATTTTTGGGGTTGTTATAAGAAAAGAGCTGGTCAATATCACCATCGTCGGCTTTGTTGAAAAAATAACTGTTAAGGATTTTATCAGAATCCAATGCATGCGGTTCTGGCCAAATACCTGCGCTGACGATCGTGTCATCGCTCGCCGCCAACATTGACTTAATAAATAACGGTATAACATCAGTATCACTGCGCTGCGCCTGAGCGAAACCAACCAAACTATCAACAAAACCTTGAGAGCTGCCGAGGGGTGCTGTAATCAATTCCGATAACAGTTGTGTACGTAAGTCGAGGTTTTGTTGCAACTTAGCGCGTACAGGAGATTCTACGACGTAATACGTCACACTACCGACAATGGCAATGAACATTGCGAGGTATACACCAAGCGCTACCATACTTTTTTTCTTGAGAGACGAGCGTATTTGCATAATTATCTTGTTATTTTCTTTTCTGTTTAACCTAGTGTTTATCACTAATGACATCAAGCGTTTTTAGATGAAGCTTGATTGGCGCAAGTTCATTGGTACTATAAGCACAAATATGTTCCCTTTTACGGTACCTCACTTTGACTTTACAAGATATTCTTGCGCTTCCAGAGTTGGAAGGAAAGCTAATCACAGAACACAAAACCATGGGCTTTGTCACTGCAATGGCAGCCGCTCCAAATGTGTTAACCCCTCATGAATGGCTGCCATTCCTTTGGGGTGGTGAAGAAGTCGCACCTTTTACCGATGGTGAACAGCTGGAAAGCTACATTGAAGTTATCATCGCGCTTTGGAACAAAACCCGCCCAGAACTGATCGAAGGTACTTGGGGTTGGCCCGAAGCTTGTCAATTAGACGATGCAGAAGTTGTAAACACAGCCGCTCGCGATTTTTGTGAAGGCTTACTTCAAGGCTGGCAGATTGCCCGTGATGATTGGGAAACACTGATGCCCGAAGACAGTGAAGACAACGCACTGGTCGGCGGCGTGTTGCTTTCACTCAGCATGCTTTACGATCCAGAAACTTCCATTGCTACGCTTGCAGAACAAGGCATCGAAGGCCTTGAGCAATTTGAAGAGATCTTTAACGCTGTGCCAGTGATGCTTTGCGGGTTAACGCAACGCGGTATCGCATTAGCCGAAGCACAATAATTTTCCATACTCTCTAAAGCGAGAGATATAAAAGAAATAAGCTGCGCTATATTCGAACGATAGTAAGAAGGCCTCACAATGAGGCCTTCTTTCGTTTCAGGTGACACTAAATAGCCGTCTAAAAGCCTTTCCAATCGAAATGATCAATTCGCTCATCGGCAATGTAAAACAACTTAGTACCGCTGCTGACAACTTGGTCTAACTCCGGATTAAGCTCTATACCACTCCCCGTATCAATCGCGATCAGCGTTGCTTTATACTTCTCTTTGAATACAGAGAAAATAGGCGCGACGGTTACAGGTTCGGCATCTTTAGGGTAATACGTCGAATACTGTGTCATACCTCTAGTTGAGCTTAAAAGCTCTTGATGAAGCGCACTTGAACCGGGATCAACCGCAGCTTTAGCCAGCATTTCGGCACCCACTGCCGGAATACATTCAGAGTTTGGGCAATGTTGATGCAGTAAATCGCTCAACGCCTCATCTTTAAAGTAAACCAGAAGATGAGCCTTAGGGTTTCGGTTCGCACAATAAAGCGCTGCAGACAGCGTGATGTCGTCTTCGGGGTTATCAATAAGAATACAGCTGACTGACTCAATGCCCGTTTTCTCCATCTCTTTACCATCGGTGTAGCTGTTTACCTTAACGAAATTGATCTCACCGGGTAACGGATTTTCGATATCTGAACGCGTACATAATACGATTGGTCGCTTGCCCGTTTCTTCATGTTGCAGCATACGGATGAGATGAATGGTTCTTTGTTCATTCCACCCCAACATCAAAATGTGGTTTTCCACTCTAACTCTCCTTTTACCTAACAAGCCCGCTCGCCAATATTCAACACCTTCTGTTGCCACCTTACCCAGTAAAGCAGCGAAAAGGCTGAGCCCTCCAGGGATAACAAACAAAATAACAATCCATCGCCCCGCTTCCGTTGTCGGTGACAAATCGCCATAACCAACTGTAGAAGCCGTCACGACTAAATAGTATGCAAATGTAGTAAACGAGTTGGTTAAGTCCGTTTCACCCGCTAAATACAATGTCGACCACGATAAAAACACGTAGCCGAGGAAAGTAAACAGTAGGTTTTTGCCATTCAAAACAAAGATATTCGCTTTGACCCAACGTTTGAGTTGTAACCAGATTATCATTAGAGCCTCTAATCCATTTCTCTTAGTTACATGCTAGAAAAAATAAATGATATCAACAAGATGTATCTTAAGAAAAAGGCACATGAGCCCAAAATAATGCCAATAGTCCACATTTAGGTACAAAAAGACTTAGAAATATATACAAACAATTTCTTGGATCAAATCAAGCTTGGCGAGGTTCGCGTACCAATGTATAAACTTTACCTTGCTTAAAAAAGAAATACACACACAGATTTAGTGCTTCGCCAAACGCCTTTTCTCCGCGCTCACACAGTTGAAAATGTGCCTCGCCTTTATCCATATCGATACTCATTAGCTTTGAGTCGCTGAACTCTAAATAAGTCTTAACATAGGGATAGATGGCTTTAAAAATACTTTCCTTAGCAGAGAACACTAAGGTGACAAACCATTGAATGGGAAGGTGAGTCCCGGCTAAGTGCTTTATTTCTTGAGGGCTAACAAACATAGGCATGAGTGACATAACCTGGTTTTCGTTGATGAGCTCTTCAACATCCAAACCAACAAAGCTCACGTCACTTAATGAACTGACCGTCGCTACCGCTAGATCATCGGTATGAGAAATGCTTCCAATCCAACCCTCGGGCCAAACCGGTGATCGGTGTTCACCGATGGGCAGTTCGAGGCAATCACACCCTTCAATGCGTAATGCGTGCAATGCCGCCCTGCGACCGGCAATAAACTCCGCTTTTCGTTTAGTTACTGAACGCTTCATTTCATTTGGTAACGCGACGTCAAGTTCTTGAAAAAGGCAATCTGTATACCTTTGTCGTTCAAAGTGGTACTGCCAAACCTTAATATTTTGCGAGCCAAAGGTGAGCAATTGCAAACCTGACAAAAAAGTCATACGAGTTACTTCCCCAGAGGCACAATCAATGGAGTATGACTTACAGGATCATCAATAATAACGCTATCTAAGCCAAATACTTGCTTAACGAGTTTGGCGTCAATTAAAGACTTAGGTTCGCCTTGCGCGACAATTTCTCCACCAGCAAATGCAATCAGGTGATCTGCATAACGACAGGCTTGATTCAAATCATGCAGCACGGCAACGATAGTATGTTTTTTTTCTCTATTGAGGCTACGGAACAACTCCAACAAATCAATCTGGTGTGCGACGTCCAAATAAGTTGTTGGCTCATCAAGTAATACTATCGGTGTCTTTTGCGCTAATACCATGGCGATCCAAACTCGTTGTTTCTGACCTCCAGAGAGTTCATCGACCTGCCTCTCGGCCAAATCGGTGACACCAGTATCTTCCATCGCTTGAAAGACCGCCTCTTGATCATCTAAGCTCCACTGCTTAAACAGTTTTTGATGCGGGTAGCGACCTCTTGCCACCAAATCAACGACTCGAATCCCTTCAGGAGCTTGTGAGCTTTGCGGCAGTAACCCTAACTCTCTCGCCAACTCTTTAGCTGGCACCTTTTGAATATTCTGACCATCAAGACAAATTTTACCTTGAGAAGGTTTCAACAAGCGGCACAAGCTTCTCAATAAGGTAGACTTTCCGCACCCGTTGGGTCCGACAATGACCGTAAATTTACCTTCAGGAATATTAAGTTCGAGATTTTCACAAATAACGCGATTATCGTATGCAAGTTTAAGGTTATTTCCATTTAGTCGAGAGGTAATGTTGGATTTAACCGGTGTCGATAGGCTCATAAACTTCTGATTCATTTAAGTTAAACAATATCCCCTAAGTAACCTTTAGCTATTTGCTTATTTAGCCAATTAGCTGTTTGATTGCTTAACTCAATAGCTCTAGCCATTCAGTTACTTGGGAAAGCGCAGCATCAAGAATAGACTTGATGCTGCTCAAGGTTACGCATGGTTTCTTGGACGAGTAATCTACCTACGGCTTTAGAACATTGCGGGTTCAACCACGCGGTCTTTAATTGCTTCGAGCAACTGATCCCCCTTTGAGCTCAAAGCAAATTCTGCAAACAGAGCTCTTAGTGTGTCACACAGAAGATCAACCTGAGCTTGACTGTAGTTTTCAGTAAGGTAGCTCATCATTACACGTAGCACCTGCTCATCATTGACGGTTTCTTCTAACACTTCGAACTGAAGTCCTAAACCAGATTCGCTTCGATCTGAATCAACCTGCTGGAAGTTGATTTTGTCACCATTAGACAATTCAAAAGCACCACTAAATTTACTTTTGGCGTGAAGTTGAATAAAGACTTCGAACATGTGCCCATCCACATCGGGATCCCCCCCAACCAAACCTTCTTCAATAAGGTCGATAGGAATATCGCCATATGGCATAGAATCATTAATCGTATGTTTCACTTGGGCTACCAGTTCAGCCACCGTACGGACGCGTTCAAAATTCACTAAATGCGCCACTACGGTGGTGAAGTAACCTATCGTGTCATAATACTCAACGTCTTGTCGGCCCGAAGCCGAGGTTCCTACTATGAGCTTATTGGGTGCACCGACAACATTGAGTGCCGCTGCAATAGATGCATAAACAACATTGAATAGCGATGCGCTTTGCTGCTTGGCAAGTGCATATAACCCATCCCTTACGTTATCTTCAATTTCAACGATAACCCAACCACCTTTAGCCCCTTGAGGATCAGCCTTCTCTGATAAAGGGTGACTCTTAGGGAATATAGGGGTAGACCACGGCACATCTTTTAGATTATCCAACCAATAATCGAGGTGCTTCTGATGTGTTCCAGAACTTCTCTGCATACGAGCATACTCGTGCATTGGAAGAGCTTCATGTCTCCATTCCGGTGATTGACCTTGAACGCGCAGTTTATAAGCTAAATTAAGCTCATCCATCATCAAATTCACTGACCATTCATCTTGAACAATATGGTGGAACAAGAAGGACAAGAACTGCTGCCCCGTATCCTTGCAACGGATGAATCTTACTCGAAGAGGGAACTCCTTCTCTAAATCAAAGGGATGGATTGCCTCTTGTTTAAGAAACTCATCCCTATCTTCGATTTCACATTCATCTGAAGTCCAAAACCATTTGTAATTGCCGATGTCACTGACATCAACCACTTGTTGGCATGGATTACCATTATGTTCATAAAAATGGCTTCTTAGAGTGGCATGACGAACTAGAATATCGCGGCAAGCTTCCCCAAAAGCCACTTCATCCAATTCATCGAAAAAGCGTAAAACAAACGGTAAGTTAAAAATCGTATTGAGTCCAAATTTGGCGTATTTTGGAATCGCCTTCCACAGAGAATTCTGAGCGAGTGACAATGGAGCAAGTGTAGAACCAACATCGGTAAGAGATGCCGAAGACTCAATAAACTCGGTACTTTTCGGCACAGCTTGTTCGGCAAGCGATTGAGCCGTCGGGTTGCCAAAAAGATCATTAATGCTGATTTCAATACTATGGTGAGTCAGCAAGCGACCAATAACTCGAGTTGCAATCAATGAGTGCCCTCCGAAGTCAAAGAAATCGTCCGTTACTGTCATCGTATCCGAAGCTAACGCCTCTTTAAACTCAGCCAAAATGAGTTCGGCAGTAGAATTTATCTCAGAAACGGGACTTGATGCTTCAACTGATGCCGGCATAACCGTGGGATTTATTGGCTTAGCGCGCTTAGCCAGTTCAGTCGCAGTTCGGTAGGTGAATAAGTCTTCAATGCTCACTTCAATCCCATGGTCCTTCAACAAGCGACCAATGACTCGAGTACCAATAAGCGAAT
Source organism: Vibrio sp. 10N.286.46.A8 (assembly GCF_041470165.1). NCBI lineage: Bacteria > Pseudomonadati > Pseudomonadota > Gammaproteobacteria > Vibrionales > Vibrionaceae > Vibrio > Vibrio sp. 10N.286.46.A8. Next base: position 21,939 of record NZ_JBFRLX010000045.1, on the reverse strand, counting down.
GACCACCAAAATCAAAGAAGTCATCGTCTTTGTTCATGCTTTCTATAGAAAGTGCATCTCTAAATTCAGCGAGTATTGCCTTTTCAAAAATTGAAACTGGCTCGGCACTTTCATTCACCAACGGTGCTGCTTTTACATCCTGCTTTGCCAATGCAGGTTTAGTGACTTTTTGGCCATCAATGTAGGCAATAAATTGCTCAAATAGAAACGCACCTAAGTGAGGAGAAACCGTTGCCCCCGTAACTAACTCAAATGACAGGGCACCTTGTCGGTTAATGCCAACCGCAAGAGAGATTTCAAACTTCGGATGAAGCGGTGCGGTCGGTAATTTCACAGCCTCTACATCGTCAAGTGACAAATAGTCAGACGGATCTACAAGCCAAGTCACTAAAGCTGCTGATTGAGAAAACTCTGTTGACTCGATGGTCTTAGACTGAGCAGCGGTTAGCCTCATAGTAAGGTCGCCAACAGCTTGGCCTAAGTCTGAAATTGGCTGCCCTAAACAGAGATGAGTCAAACCAGTCTCAATCATCGCGCCATTAATTTCTCGATTTTTCTGACTGATATCAACCGGCATGAACACATCAAGACTATCGAGATCATTAGACTCGGTGATGTAACGAGCGAACAGCACCGCAGTAGCTGAGAGGATTTCTACTTCGTTCATCGTCCTACCAAGGCGGTTCTCGAAGATCTCTCTTTGAATAGAAGTCGTAAACTTACGTGGTACTGATGCTTGTAAATACGAACAAACATTTTCACTGACACCGGTTTGTACTAAGTCAATATCCTGTGTAGAACGCTTAATCCATGGCAAACAAGATGTCGAAAGAGCTTCAAGCTTTTGAATTGGCGTGAAACCTCCTATATTTGTGGGCTGCTTTCTCTGCTCTATGGTGCAAAGGCCATGATTATATAAAGCACTCACAACTTCGAATATTTCTTTCCAGCACACTTCACCACTCAAAATTTGGTGAGAAACTACACCTAACACCACATCTTGCTCTGCGCAAATGTAAACCGTAAATTGGATTCCTGACTGAGATTCCAGCGCTATAGGGGTTGATTGATTAGCTTGCAGGTGGGAAATAGCATCTTGAACTGAATCAACAGCTTCAATATTAATCGTCTGAGAAAATTCATTACCGTGAAATTTAACTAAACCTGCATCCTCATCAAATTGATAACAAACATTAAGGGATGGGACGAATTGAGAAATTTTACTCAACGAAGAAACCAAGCGACCAATGTTGACTTCCCCAGCTAGACGGTAAGCAGCTGAGTATTGAGCAGAATCTTCATGCTGCTGATGGTACATCCAAACTCGTTCTTCAAAATCTGTCACTGCGTTGCCAAATCCACTCTTTTCCTTCGAGTGATGCGAGTTAAATATCATGTTCCTTTCTCCTGTCTGAAAGAATTCAGAACTGTCCTTTTTGAAGCTAAAGCTGCCTTAAAGTACAAGTATTCTGGGGGAGGCTCTAAGCTCTACGCTTATTAAAATCAGTGGCTTACTTTATTCCCAACAAAGCTTAATGTAAAGCATTCTCATTTGTGTTGATTGAGATATGTGTACCTATGCTTAAAACTGGCGAGATCGGGTCAATAGCCAAATTAAATATATGCCACCTACAATACCCGTCATCCTGCCTATCGGCACGCTTGCTTGAAAAGGCAACCATTGAATTAAAACGTCCGCAGTTAAGACCAACAACGCGCCCATAAGGGCTGAGGAGAATAAGGATAATGCTCGCGACTTTCTCAATCGACCAACTAATTGAGGAGCAGCAAGGGCAATAAAGGCAATAGGTCCAGCAGCTCCTGTCGCGAATGCGGCTAAGACCACAGCAAAGAAAATCATAGAAAGACGGACTCGCTCTACTCGGATACCCAGCTGAGTTGCGATGTCATCCCCCATCTCTATCATGGCAAGCGCACGCTTTAGTATCATCATAAAAGGGAGGAGGAGAAATACCCCAATAAGTACAGGATAAACATGTGTCCATGTCCTAGCATGCAGTGATCCTGCAAGCCATAGATTAGCCAAAATGGCATTGTCTAAATTACCCTTAACTAACATCAGGCTGTTCAGCGCACTCAAAATGGACCCGACCCCAATACCAGTGAGTATTAAGCGATACCCTCCAACCACTCCTGCTTTTACCGCGAGTAAGTAAACGATAACAGCCGTGATTACTCCGCCGACTATCGCCGCGATTGCCACTTCGATAGCCCCTTGCTCAAACAAAACTATTTGAGCAATTGCCCCGGTAGCAGCCCCCGTTGTAAAGCCAATGACATCAGGAGAACCAAGAGCATTTCTTGATACCGATTGAAATACCGCACCAGAAATGCCTAACGCAGCCCCAACAAAGACCGCAGTAAGAACCTTAGGTAATCTTATGTTAAGAATTATTCGATCTTTTACGCCCCTCTCTCCAGCCCCAAGAATGATATCGGCCACTTGAGGCAACGAGATATTAAACTTACCCAATGTCATGGAATAAGTTGCAATAGCGCAAACTGATATCAACAAAATCAAAGCGATGAGTATATGAGACGGTTGATAACAGAAAGAAAACTGACCGAAGCGTACAACACTTCCCGAGCCAGAATTTTGAAGAGTGTAAGGCTCAATCATCATAGGAGAGATATCTTCCAACGTTTCACTAAGAATACAAAGAATGGCCCGCCGATTAGAGCAATCATAATACCTACACTGATCTCATTGGGATACCCGACGATCCGGCCTAGCACATCGGCGACAACCGCCAGAATGGATGCAATCAGTAAAGAGAAAGGCATCAACCATTTATGATCCGGCCCCGCCGCCATCCTTGCAATATGAGGGGCAGTAAGACCAACAAAGCTGATAGGACCAGCCGCCGCAGTAGAGGTCCCCGCTAAAACCACAATAGCAATAGAAGCAAAACACCATATTTTGATCGGGTTAACACCTAAGGCGTGACCAATATCGTCCCCTAACGAGACAGTATCTAAGGCTTTACTTAATGAAAATGCGATTACTAATCCAATGGCTATTAACATGGCAGCCGGGATCAAGACATCGTAACCTCGCCCTTGAAATGACCCCACAGCCCAATGTCTATATTGTTCAAACACCATTTCATTGCTGTTTATTGTGATCATATGAGTCAGTGCAAGCAACACAACCGACAAAGCAGTTCCCGCCAATACAACTCTTACAGGGTTAACCCCTTTATTGACCCCAGCAAGTGCAAAAACACCCGCTCCGGAAACAGCCGCCCCAAGTAAACCAAACCACATCACATAGGCCATATCATGGATGCCCAGAAAGGCTATCGCTGAGACTATGGCAACTGTCGCCCCCGCATTGACACCGAGTATCCCAGGATCTGCTAATGGGTTACGAGTTAAGCTTTGCATGATAACGCCAGCAACACCAAGCGCACCGCCAACAACTAAAGCTAACAAGGTGCGTGGAATTCGAAGGTGGACAACCAATAGATGATCACTGTTGGTTGGATCAAAAGAAAAAATCGCATCCAAAGTCACTACCGGCGATATGTAATGCGTGCCGATAAAAAGGCTAAAACACGAGGCAAAAAATAACAACACGACTCCCGCCATCAGCCATCGTCGTCGTTGTCCATTTCTTATCTGTTCAAATGCTTCTGCAGGACCAGCAATACTTGTCATTACGGACATCCTTTACCCATTGGCATTAGCCATTAACCTGCATTTGTATCTCGTTCAAAAAGCTGAACAATGTCGTTAACGATTTCAGTGGCACTATACATATCGATACGAAATGAATTCTCACCTAGGCCAAAGACTTGTTTATTCTGGACGGACGGAAGGTTGATCAAGATTGGGTCATGCATGAATCGATTAGCGCTGTCGTCGCTCGCTTCTAGCAAAAATGTCGTATCGGCTTTAAGTTGAGTCAGCAGTTCAAAGTGGACGCGCATAAAATCTGATAAAGGCACGGTGTTGTCATGCCATTGACGATTTTGCACTTCCATTTTAAAACCAAGATCAGTGAGCAAGTCCGCATGAACGCCATCCTCTAAAGCGATAGCATTGGTAGCTCCAGGTCCAAAATACGCCACAATATTGGTTTCGCCTTCTGGTATCTGTAGCTTGTTTTTACTCTGGTTAACGAACAACTCAAACTGGCTAATTTTTTGTTGGGCTTGTTCTTCTAACCCTGTCGCCTGTCCAAGCCTCAAAGCCAAGTCTTGCCATGATTGTGCGGTGTAATCCAAAATAATGGTTGGTGCTATTTGCTTAAATTCAGCTATTTGATCTCTCGCCGAATCACCACCGCGCCATGCTACAACAATCAAATCAGGTTCATAGATATAGGCAGACTCTAAATCAACGCTGCCGGCAGGCCATGCCTTTTCCACGCTTCTCTGTTCAGCAATATCTGCCCATTGACTAAAAAACTTCCCTTCATAAGTGAGTGCTGTTGCGGCTAAAGGAGCATCAATAGCCAGTAGCGTCCCACTAATCGTCACCGAGGTAGAAAGGATTCGAGTCGGTTTAGATGGGATCACTGTCTGTGAGCCATCCGCATTAACGAAAGTCTTGGGGTAAGTATTTTGAGATGTCATTTCGGTTTCTGCGAAAACAGAAGCCGAAGCTGAAGCTGAAATCAAAAAAACAACAATGATTTTAAAAATTATATTGATTCTCATTTACTATTTACACTTCATTTAGTCTGCGTTTAGTGAATTAAATGGTCTTACTACTGGGAGTTTGAGTCTGAATAACTTTTCTGAATTAAGCCATTAAGCATATGCTAACTATATTCATATAGAACAATCAAGATAAATCCGGTTTTCGCTAGCGGATACATTAGTATAATTTCGTTTTAAGCAATTGATAAATAAATAACTTAAATAACCCAACTAACGTACATCGCACCGTTAAATCGACATGTAGTAACCTTTGTATTTCGTGACCAACAAAAATTAACTTAGCGGGCTAACACGACAACACACCCCCCAATTAAATAAAATAGCCGAACTTTATTCGCTCGGCTTTCTCTGGAAGGTTTATTAAAGTGATTATAAAATCTCGTCGGCAACCTCTTTTGCGTTCCGACATTTAATCAACTTGCGTGTAAACACCTTACGCTCAAACGTTTTACTCAGTTTCTCTGCTACACCTTTTAGGTGAGATGGCTTTAAACCCAACGACAGAAACGCACTCTCCTCGCTAAAACCTTCTAAATGTTTTCCCGTCACTTGCTCATAAGCTTCGATAATCGACCCAAATTCTGATGTCGTTAACGTCGTTTTAGCGTTGTTCGGTTTCTCATTGTTCTGAGTAACAGAAGCTGAAGCGAGTTGTGGAGAGCTCACCGTCTGAGTCATTGAACGAACCAACTCTTCTCGCGCTTGAATCCGGTCAAACTTTCCATTTCGAGAGAGAGGCAGTTTATCCAATTCAAGTAACTGAGAAGGTACATGGGAGTTTGGTAAGCATTGCTGTGCAAAGTCACGAATAGCAGCAGCATTAGCGACTTGGCCATCCGCCACTTTATAGATCGCACCTAACGCTACGTCTCCATTACGTTCGGTATAGTCGACAATCAAAACTTGCTCAATCAGTGGGCAGCGATTTAACTCTTTCTCAATATCGGGTAACGACACACGGACGCCCCTAACCTTCACATAGCCATTAACCCGACCAGCAAAAATAATGGTGCCATCTTCACGATAATAGCCTAGATCACCGGTTCTAAACGCTCTGACCTCACTACCTAGATCATCAATTATCGTCACAAAATCAGTTTGTGTAAGCTCTCCATCAGATAAATACCCTGACGCAAGGTTTACTCCTACTGTCATGATCCGACCTGCTACTCCTTGTGGAACATGTTTACCCAATCCATCCATAATAAAGTACTGATTTGCAGGGAAAGGCCTGCCATAAGGAATAACCGATTTGTCTTCGTCGGTGACAAAGTGCCAGATACTCCATATCGTGGTTTCGGTAGGACCACCAATTGAGACAAGGCGAATATCTTGCTCCAGCGCTCTAAGTTCATCAATCGTTTTAGGTTTAACGTAATCCCCCCCTTGGCAAACTAAGCGTAGAGATTTGAGTTTTTCACCCTGCATACAAGACAACAACATTTCCATCAATGCCGGAACTGACTGCCAAATAGTAATACGGTGCTTCTCAACCAATTGATTCCAACGAATCGCGTCTTTTTCTTCACCAGCCTCTGGTAATACAATGGTTGCCCCGCAAGTAAACGAAGCATAAATATCAAACACAGAGAGATCATGATGGAACGGCGTTACGCACATCAACACATCTTCAGACGTTATTTGCCAAGCTTTACACGTTTCCCCGATGACATTGGAAGTTGCTCTGCTGTTCACTACAACGCATTTAGGTTTACCTGTTGTTCCCGATGTATACAGATAATAAGCACCATGCTCACTTTGACTAAGCACCTCTAAGTCCGTATTGGAGAGTGATGGATAAGCCTGCTCAACAGGTTGCAATAGTGCTTGATAGAGCACTGAATTTTTACGCTGTGACGTTTGGTTAGTTACCACTAAATTGGCATTGCAATTACTCAGTAGGTAATCCAAACGCTCTTCTGGTGATGAAGCATCGATAGGCACCCATATAATCCCTGATAATGAACAGGCAATCGTCATCACTAAATGCTCAGGGCTCTTTGGCAAACAGATGGCCAACACATCACCTTGCTTCAAGCCAAGGTGAGCAATATGCTGCATCACCTTATGGACGTCCTCCCCAAATGCCTTGTAGCTGATATGCCGTTCACCACAAATGACCGCGATATCATCACTCGCATTTTCCGCAAGATTACGCGCTATCTTGGATAAGAACTTGGAGCATTCAAACTCTTTTACATCACAGTTCAATTTATAGTGTTCAAGGTTGAGTACCTTATGTGAAGGGATGTCAAAATCATGGGTCTCACATACGGTCTCAATGTGACGCTCTATCGATTCAAGTATGGAGACAACCACTCGTTTATCTAGTGCGTCAACCGCATAGTCAAAACTCAATACTAGATTTCGCCTTTCATCAAAATTAAGGCGGATATCTAACGCGACTTGAGGGGTTTGGGTTATACCATCAAAGAAGACGAGTTCATCGTCATCGGATAATGCATCCCAAGTTAGACCATTCGTCACTACAACAGGTAAAGCCAATGAACTGGTTCGCGAAGTCATTAACTGACGATTGATATCAACACCAGAAAAGTCGAGATGATCAAGCGCCTCAAACATATCATTTTGCATACCCTGTGCTCGCTCTAGCAAGCTGCCTTTATTCTTTCGGTACTCCAAAATCACGAACGTCGAACCATTACCAAGAGGTTGATCGCTTTGTGGGATCGCTACCGGAAAACCAACTCTCATCTCTTGTTCTGTCGTCCAATACGACATCCCTTCAAGAACAAGAGCAGAAAGTGCTGAGTTCAAAAACAAGCTGTTGGCTGCACTCGCCATCGTTAACTGAGTTAATGCAGTTTTGTCTATAACAATGCTTTCTCGCTGGTAACGCGAAGCCTTTATATGATCCAATCGCTGTTTCCATGGAAGTGAAGGTGGCGCGCACTCTGGGTCAAGCTTACTTTGCCAGAACGACATATCTGCCTCCCTTTTGGCAGTGTCATGTTCACTATCAAAGTGATTGGTCTCAGCGCTGTTAGCACAGAGCTCATGCAAATGCCCGCTATTCTTTTTCAATAATTCAGAAAGAATCAGGGAGTGTGTTCTACCATCAACAATTAATGCATCAAAACTGGTAAAGACAATGGTCTGATAACCGATATCAGAGTCAGGCAATTGAATAACAGAAACACGCCATGGCGACTTCGACAGGTCGTGCATCGTGTGATTACTCGCTTGACGAATTTTACCAACTCTCTCTAGCGCTTGCTCAATCGACAAGTGTCGAAAGTCATGGGAGTCAAAATTCAAAGTCACCTTAGACGACACCTGCTGAACAAGCTTGTTCTCATCGATGTGCATCCGTAACGCATCGTACTTTTTTACCAATGATTCGAGGCGAGACTCAACTAAGCTCGATTCTATTTTCCCTCGGTATTCCCGGAATTCATGCATCGCAGTGCCACCCATAGGGATATGAGTAGAGCGACCGAGTAGGTAAGATTTTTGTAGCTCTGTTAAAGGCTTTGGACAAGAGGTAACTAAGGGTAACGAAGGACATGCATAACCTAACTGAGCGAGCGTACTTTCCAAAGAGTTATGTATGCTATTAGGCTCATAAGCTAAAGATTGAACAATCGCAATAAACTTGTTAAACAAGGTATCGACAAAGCCTTTAGGGAACACGTCCATTCGCACATCCCAATTGACAAAAATACCTTCGTACGCAGGCGCGATTTGTGCATCTAATGTAACCTGAGCACCTTGAGAGATTACCCAGTTCATTTTTCCGAAGACTTTTGTGACTGCCTCAGAGAATAAATCATCACCTTCAACATCCATTCCCGATGTAAATACGATAGGCGATGCTTGCACGGTCCCATAGTAACGCGATAAATCTCGCATCACCGTTACACCAGAATAGCTTTCATGGTTGAGTAATTGGTTCAGTTGATTGGCAGTACGACGACAATGATTAAGCGTTGATTCTTGAGCTTTCAAGCTAGCGCTGTAGATCAGCAAGTTCGAGAAATCACCTATCGTTGTCTCTGCATCGTTCGTATAGAAACCGCGGTGAAAAGTCGGCACATTCAATCGAAAATCAGGGCTGTTACAAGAGCTACCTACGGCTTGAGAGAAAAGCGTTAGAAAAAGTTGGGTTAAGGTTAAGTGGTGTTTCTTGGCTAACTCTTCGATCGAAGACCGTTGCTCTTGAGTCAACTGATGTGTGAACCGCTGACTGTGCCCATGCTGACGATCAATATCCCCATTAACATACGGAAACTCAGGTGCTCCAGCGATGTCTGGTAATCGTTGTTGCCACCATGTCTTATCAGACTGTCGTTTAGCTACGAGGTAATTGTCCGCCGCTTGTTTATCTAAATATTCAAAGAACGAATTCTTCTCTTGTGTCTCGTTGCCTTGATGTTCATCGCTATAGAGCTTAGCCAACTCTTCGACTAAGATTCGGAAGCTCTGTGCATCCACAGCAATCATGTCTACGTCTATATGCAAACGGCACTGCACTTTAGAATGACGTGTGATACCGATCTGCGCGGCCTGCCCATTGTCTAAATCCAGTTTCTGGTCAGTAATAGCAGTGCGCTTCTCTATTAAAAAGTCACGGGTAGCCGATGGTGAAAGGTGTTCAATATCATCAATGATAAGTTGATGAACAGAAGATAAAGGAGCGATGGTTTGTTGACCACCAGAAGTAACTTTCATCCGTAACATAGGATGATTGATGTACAACTTCCTCACCGCACTTGCCAATTTTTCTGAGTCGATATTTTCACCATCAAATTCAGCATAAATATGAGCCGCTACGCCTCCCATCGATTGGCCTGTTTGCCTACCGACATAATAAGCAGCCTGTACAGTCGTCAATTCTCTCATCTTCATTTCCACACTCATTCATCCATTTAATGTGCCACGAGGCTTATTAAACTAATGTAATACACCAGCTTAAGAATAAACTCAAACAAAAATGATAAGCGTTATCATTTTTGTTTAATGCTAACTAATATGAGTTGATGTACTGATTGTATTGGGCATGATCTCACTACATCACCCAACAATAAGCTTGACAACACCTAGCTCCTATTTCAATAATCCTCAAAATTAAATGATAATAATTATCATTTATTGGAATTGAATGTTTGCCAAATCATACCTGGACCGCGCATTTGATGAAGCCATAACATCAAGGAACACTTGTTTTAGGAGGAAGGATGCAAGAGTTAGAGAAGCAACTTAATTCAACCACGATAGAGCCACTGCCGAGTGTGATTGATGTAACGAGTGAAATCACTCTAGACGAAAAAAGTGAACGATTTATCCGTGATAAAAGATTCGAAATCACAGAAATTTTAAATGGGAAAGATAACCGTCTGCTCGTTATCATTGGACCTTGCTCCATCCACGACCCAGAGGCTGCTTTAGAGTATGCTCGTAAGTTGGCCGAACTACAGAACAAATATCGTGACCAGCTCTTGATCGTCATGCGAACCTATTTTGAAAAACCACGAACCCGCGTCGGTTGGAAAGGGCTCATTGTCGATCCCGATTTAGACAATAGCCATAAGATGAGTAAGGGGCTGTTTGTCGCAAGAAAATTCTTAAAAGATGTTGTTGATCTAGAGCTTGCAACGGCAACCGAGTTTTTAGACACCACCGTGTACCCATATGTATCTGATTTAATTTGTTGGGGCGCTATTGGAGCAAGAACCACTGAGTCTCAAACACACAGACAAATGGCTTCAGGCATCCCGTGCCCTATTGGGTTTAAGAATGGAACGGATGGCAATGTAACGATCGCGATTGACGCAATTCACGCCGCGAAATCTCCTCACCTAGTTTATGTCTCTGGTTTTGGTAATACACCCATGTCTGCAATGACACATGGCAACCCTAACGGACATATCATTTTACGTGGCGGAAAACAGCCAAACTATACTAACGTACACGTCTGTGATGTAACAAAACAATTAGAATTAAACGGCCTTAACCCCCGAATCATCATTGATTGTAGTCATGGGAACAGTCTGAAAATTGCCAAAAATCAACTCAATGTAGCCAGAAACATTGCAGAGCAAATCATTTCAGGAGAGCAGTACATCGCCGGCGTTATGTCTGAAAGCTTCTTAGTCGGAGGGGCGCAAAATATAGATGCGACGCCACTAACCAGAGGTCAATCCATCACTGATGAGTGTCTAAACTGGGAAGATACCGTTGCAATTCTCGATGTCTTTGCAAATGCAATGGTAGAGGCAACTCATAAGAAATTATCGACGGTCGCTTAACCTAAAATTTTATATGGCGCATGCGCGCCATATAACTCTATGATGTCTAGTTATCGAGCGTTGCACCACCATCAATCCGCAAGTCATGCATAGTGATATGATTAGCTGCATTAGACATCAGAAACAATATCGATTGAGCAATATCTTTGGGTTCAGCAATCTTGTTGAGCGGAATACCTAGACGAAACTGCGTTGCATCTCCGGCAATGACCTGCTCCTCACCATAACTCTCATTCCAAAGTTGCAATTGCATTTCTGTACGTGTAGACCCTGGGCTCACAATATTGCAACGAATCCCCAAAGGCGCGAGTTCAATACCAATGGATTTTACAAACATGTGTAACGCCGACTTAGATGCTGCATAAGCCCCCATATTTGCTCTAGGAGTATTGGCAGCATTCGAACCGACAACAACCATATTCCCCTTCCCCCGATCTTTCATACACTTAGATACCGCCTGCATTGTGGCTAGAGCACCAAACGAATTGACCATAAATGTGTTTTCTATCTGCTCGAATGACATATCACACAGCGCACCTAAATGAAGAATACCAGCACAACTCACTAAGTGGTCAAACTCACCGTACTCTGCTACCCAATGATAAATACTCTGTTTTACTAACTCAGGTTTTGACAGATCCAACGGTTCAACCCAGAGCTGATCTGGATACTTTCTCGCTAGAGATTCAGATTTAGTCGCGAGGAGTTGGCTATCAATATCCGTAGCGAGCACCTTAGCTCCCGAGTCCAACAAACTCTCTAACGTGCTAAAACCAATACCTTTTGCAGCACCCGTTAATAACACTAATTGTCCTTCAAGAAATCTTTCCATATACCTAAACAACCGAATAATAAACAATCAAAATTGCGACTTTTGTATGCATTTACATAAAACAAAAATCAAAGAATGTGAGCAGCCTTCAATAATGACGATTTACATCAAATAGAAATCATTATCATTAGCATTTAAATAAATGTAAATGTAATCTTACTGACCAAAATAAGCAACCCGATGAAGTGCATGACAAATGAGTTCCTTTAAGAACATCAATGTAAGTAATTGCACATCGTCATAACGATCTATACACAAAGAGGGACCTGTTATGAAACGTGAAGTCATTGGCTATTCAAAAATGGAAAGTGATCTGCTAGATAGAGAGCTATTGTCATCTCCATTTTTCTTCGCTTCTCCCAGTAATACGATGATGGGTAAAGGTATTGAAAATGAGTTCCACCAGCCTATTGCATTTTCAGAGCTAGCCGAGAAGGCGAACGAAATGCTCCAGGCGGCTAAAAAATCAGAAGCCGATAATCCAGTGCTATTTGGTGTCGTCCCATTTAACGAAGAAAACCCGACTAAATTTATTATCCCAGAGCAGTTATTCATCTCTAGTAGTACAAGATCCTTACACTCAAATCCGCTTTCTTCTGCCGATGCGCACGTCATTTCTTCCCCAAGCGGTAATCATTATAAGCAAGGGGTATCCGACCTTCTTGATATGTTTGCCAACACAGAGCTTTCAAAAGTGGTTCTTTCTCGGGCTATTGAAGTAGAAACAGACGCTGATATTCAGCAGCAAACTTTGCTTCGTAATCTGTTATCAATCAACTCGAAAGGCTATACGTTCGCAGCGAATATCAATGACAACCAAAAGCTAATGGGGGCGAGTCCAGAACTCCTTGTTGCAAAAAAAGGCAGTTATCTCACCTCTAACCCACTCGCAGGATCGCGCCCGCGTTCTGAACTGGACGAACAGAATCAAAGCTCAACAAATTCATTGCTCAATACCAACAAAGATCTGCACGAACATGGTCTAGTTGTAGAAGAAGTTGAGCGTGTGATGAGCAAGTATTGCCACAACCTGTACACACCTATGATTCCATCAGTCATAGAAACAAAAACCATGCTTCATCTCTCCACGGAACTAGAGGGTCAAGTCAGTAACCCTCACACTAATGTGTTGGAAGTCGCTGCTGAATTACACCCTACCCCTGCAGTTTGCGGTTATCCGCGACAGAAAGCGTATGAAGCTATCCGAAAATTGGAGCAATTCGACCGAGGGTATTTTACCGGTATGGTTGGTTGGTGTGATTCAAGAGGTAATGGGGAGTGGGTAGTGACGATCCGTTGTGCTGAGGTCCAAAAACGACAAATGAAAGTTTTTGCTGGAGCAGGTATTGTTGATGAATCACATCCACAAAGCGAACTGGATGAAACTGGTGCCAAAATGAACACCATCTTAACGGCAGCAGGTATCCAACTTAAAGATATGTTGACGGCATAGGTAGACTCATAATGTCGAATGAACATATGGATTATACAGATTGGCCAACACCCCAAGCTTCTTTGTATAGAGAGCTAGGTTATTGGCAAGACAGAACTCTTTTCGATCATTTTCAGCACTCAGTTGAGCGGTGTGGTAACAACATGGCTCTTATCTGTGGTGAGCGTCAATTTAGCTATTTACAAGCCGCAGAGAGAGTGTCTCAAATGGCTTCAGGTTTTCAGTCTTTAGGGTTAATGAAGGGCGACAATGTCGTATTACAAATGACAAACGTAGCCGAATTCTATTTCTGCTACTTTGCCTTGTTACAGAAAGGTATTCGACCCGTTTTAGCTCTTCCCGCTCATCGCTTCTCAGAAGTATCTTATTTTTGCCAACACGCCAAAGCCAAAGCTTACATTGTAGATGGGAAACATACTGGCTTTAATTACCAAGCCTTAGCTAAGCAAGTGTTAGATGAAAGTAATGAATTAGAACATATAATCGTTCGCTGTGATGCTACGAACTTGGCAGATCCAAGGTTCACATCGCTTGATGATTTCACGGGGCAACCCGACGATAAACAAGAAGCAGAAGCATCTGAACTGGCATTTTTCCAATTGTCAGGTGGAACAACCGGTACGCCAAAACTGATACCTCGAACCCACAATGACTATGCTTATAGCGTGATTGGCAGTAACACTATCTGTAAGTTTACTGAAAACACTCGCTACTTATGTGCGCTGCCGGTTGCACATAATTTCCCATTAAGTTCACCGGGAGCTTTAGGGGTCTTTTTCGCTGGAGGTACGGTTGTTCTTACGCATGACCCTACTCCAAAATCAGCGTTTAAACTAATTGAAGAGCATAAAATTACCGTATCGGGCTTAGTTCCCCCACTAGCACTGCTGTGGATGGAGCAGGCTCAATCCACTACTCATGATCTTTCAAGCTTAAAATTAGTTCAAGTCGGTGGCGCTAAGTTTAGCCAAACGGCGGCTACAGACCTACCAAACAAGTTAGATTGTCAGCTTCAACAAGTCTTTGGTATGGCTGAAGGGCTAGTGAACTACACTAGATTGGATGATCCTATGGAAGTTATTGCCTCTACCCAAGGGCGCCCTATTTCACAACATGATCGGATTAAAATCGTGAATGAAGAGGGGGAGTCAGTATCCTGCGGAGAGGAAGGTTTTCTTCTCACTCAAGGTCCTTACACCATTCGCGGCTATTACCAAGCAAAAGAACACAACCGTCTTTCATTCGACCAACAAGGGTTTTATCACACTGGTGACATAGTTAAACAGACTAAGGACGGTAATATCATTGTAACAGGGCGAGATAAAGACCAGATTAACCGAGGGGGGGAAAAGATTGCAGCAGAAGAGGTCGAAAACCACCTAATTCGACACGATGGGGTTCATGATGCCGCTCTCATTGCGATACCTGACGACTACTTAGGAGAACGAAGTTGCGCTGTAATCGTTAAAGTCGAAGGGGCAGACATAAATCCCTTCAAACTAAAATATTTCCTACGTGATTGTGGCTTAGCTGATTACAAAATCCCAGATTTAATCAAATTTGTCGATTCATTGCCCAAGACACCTGTCGGCAAAGTGAATAAGAAACGCCTCCGAGAGGCGTATGCTTAAGCACCCAAAGGTACTAACAAAAACCGATCTCATGAGATCGGTTTTTGTTTTCTAAAACAGGCAAGCTAGTACTCTTCATCCATAACTTCATGGCGTTCATCATGGTATGCTTCTTCATCCTTACCTCGTTTCCAGTAAGGAATCGCATACATATCTTTTCTAGACAGCTTGTACTCTTGTTTAAGCGCTTTACGACACGCAATCACGCTTTCATTTTCACCCGCAATGAAAGCCGAAAGCGAGTGAGATCCATTAGGTGCAATTAAGCCGGAAATGGCTTTGCTCAATAGATATTGATCACTCTTTTCGTCTCTCATTAGCCACTTCAAAACCAGACCTTGCGGATGCTTAATATCATGTTTATCCGCAGCATCCTCTATCTCGATAAATACATAGCCTTGAGTGTCGGAGGGAAGGTTCTCCAAAATAGCACTAATGGCTGGTACTGCTGTTAGGTCTCCCGCAATAATATGCCAATCTGCGGGTTCAATTAATGGCTCAGGCCCAGCAGGGCCTACAAGGCCAATTTGGAAACCTTGTTCTGCTTTAATCGCCCACCCACCGCCGGGAGAATCGGTTCCGTGGATCACGAAATCGATATCAAGCTCATTCACATCGGCTCGATACTTTCTGACGGTATAGGCTCGAGGCACGGGTTTATGCTCAGGCCAAATCACAGTTTCACCTTCTCGATAAGGTAACTGCAATATCCCACTCTCCCTATTGGGGAAAAACACTTTTATGTGTGTACCATTTTGATCTTCAGGGAACCCTTTTAAAGAGTCGCCCGTAACAGTCACTCGCAGTAGATGCTTTGAGATCTTCTCCTTACGAACAAAGTCCAACAACATCGGATGTAAACGCACTGGTTGATCGCTCATCAATTTACCTCTTAAGAAATTCTATAAATAATTGGCGCTAACTTGCGAGCAATTATGCTGGTACTTCTTCTGCGTGGTTTTTCAGTGTCGCTTCGATTGCTTGCCACCACTCTTGCAATGAAACCGCTTCAATGAGCTGAGCGAATGAGATATTTGCGCCCTGCTTATTCCACTTCTCTACAAGTGTCATCGCTCGCATCGAATCTAGCCCCATGAAGATTAGATTTTCATTCACATCAATCTCTTCATAAGAAACACCTAATGTTTCGGCCACGTCAGACTGCAAAACATTGAGGCTAAGAATACTCTCTTCATTTGGGTTGATTTCCGCTATAGCTTTATCGAGTGTTTTAATGCTTCCCGTTCGGCCTGATATGTAAGTGAGAGTGTGGATATGGTCTTCACGCGAAAAATCCGCGATCGCATCACCGATAATAAAGGGCTGTACATCCAACATGAATGCATCCAAAGCAGTCGATAAAATGCCAATGTGACCGTAAATACCAGAGATGATCAGCTGAGTTTTTTGATTGTCTTTCATGTAATCAAGCAATGGGGTTTTCTTAAATGCACTGTAACGCCATTTAACGTACTCAATATCATCGCTTTCTGGAGCGAGCGTTGATACGACAGGAGTATGATCGCCGTTTAGCCCCGGCCCCCAAAAGTCAGTTAACAAGGCTCTATCTTTTGGGTCTTGATTTGCGGGTTGTGCGGTATATACAACCGGGATTCCCGCTTGTTTCGCTACGTGTTTTAACTGCTGAATGTTCGTTAAAATGTCCGCCATAGGTGACGAATCAGCCTCATAGTAGCTCACAAAATACTCTTGCATGTCGTGAATTAAAAGTACCGCTTTACTAGGTTCGATCGTCCAGTTCGTTCTGTTTATTGGAAACTCATGGTGTTCTGGCAAGTCGTAACTCGCTATTTTCGGTATAGTCATTTGTAATTGTCCTTAATACTCTAATCAGCACTGACGCTCTCTTCTGTCATCTGATCAATTAAATCTTTGGCGCTTAGTAGTCAAAGTGGTGATCCAACAGGAATATGTGTAACCCTCTAATACATACTCAACGGATAAGTTCAAAACACTCTTATCACGTTACCGTATTTTCGGGTTCTTCTGCTGAAAGCCCCCTTTCGGTACGCCAATGTTTAATTTGCTGATTAATGTACCAATGGGTGATACTAGAGAATAACGTTTCGACATACTCGCTACTCATCCCGGCCTCTTCTGCCCATTTTTTTCGGTCTTCTAGCATTTCAGCGACACGCTCTGGTGCCGGAATACTCTGCTCACTGGGCTTAAATTGTGCGGCGGCTTTGACATACCCTAACCGCTTAGAAAGAATATGAACGATCTCCTTATCAAGGGTATCTATTCCGATTCGTATATCATTGAGACTTTCGCAAACTTCTGGCTTCTTTATAGATGACACGTTGATTTCCTTTAGTCTTTGTTCCCTGTAATGACCCATTGAAGAGTGTAATAATAGAAGCACCTTTCTCAGGCTCGACGACAAGTCATCCTTCTAGAGCACTCTCGATTCAATCAATAGGACGTTGTTTATCGACAATATAGAGCTACGGTAGGCAGCTCGCGTTAGTTAAACTGGCGTATTAACCCAAGCTTCACCACTTGGACCAAGCAATCGCTTTTTATCAATTTTACCTACCGCTGTTTTGGGCAGATTAGAGACAATGAGCAATTCGTCTGGCTGTTTGAAAGAAGCCATCCCTTGGTCTTTTAGGAAGGTGCGTAGCTCTTGCAAAGTTGGGGAAAGCCCCCTTTTCACGACAGCGACTCCGATCCTTTCGCCTAGATGTTTATCAGGCACCGCAACCACGGCGACCTGTGCAACATTAGGATGCATAAGTAAATGCTCTTCGATTTCATCGGTAGCAATACACTCACCAGCTCGGTTTACGACGTCCTTAATTCTGCCAGTCACAACGATATATCCCCTCTCATCAACAATGGCTCGATCTCCACTTCGGTAGAAACCATCTTGAGTAAATGAGCGTTGGTTGTGTTCCTCTGCACGGTAATACCCTCTTAAAGTGTAGGGACCGCGAGTGAGTAGTTCGCCTTCTTCACCCATTGGAACAGTGTTCCCCTCAGCATTGACTATGCGAACCTCATCCCAGCGACTTACAGGTCGACCTTGTTTCGTCGCAACCAAGGTTTCATCATCCCCTAACCGAGTACAGGCGATCAGGCCTTCTGCCATACCAAAAACTTGTTGGAGTGCGCCGGGAAAGGTTTTTTGAACATCAAGAGCATCAGAATAGGCTAGCTTCGAGCCACCGACTTGCATCAGTCTTAGGCTAGATGTATTCGCACTTTCCCATTCTTTAGCCGCATTCCATAGCTGCGCAAGCGCGGGAACCAAAGCTGTCGCCGTCACTTTATTTTTCTCGATAACATCAAAGCAGTAATCAGGGCTGGGGTTGGAACTGAAAATGGCACTTCCTCCAACATCAAGCGCTCCCAATAAACCGGGACAACCCAAAGTAAAATTATGCGCGGCAGGTAACACTGCGAGGTATACCTCGTCGGACGACAACTCACTTGCTGCTGCACAACTTTGGATGTTGAGACGATAATCGTTATGACTTCTAGGAATGAGCTTAGGTAGTCCCGTCGTTCCACCAGAAACTAAAAACAGAGCAGGATGATTTGGGTTTGGTCGTTCAGGAACGAACTGGCCAATATTACCCAGAGGTAAAGACGGATACTTTCCAGAGTCTCCCACAATATAGATATGCTTAAATGAAAAGGACTCTTCCGACAGTGAGTCAGCTATGTGTAGTGCTCTTCCATCGTTTTCTAAGTTAGAACCGAAGTAGGCCCTTGCGCCAGATACTTTCATGAAATGGCGAATTTCAACAATACCATGTGCCGGCAGTGCCAATACCGGAATCAAGCCAGCTCTTTGTAAAGCAAAAAACACTTTTGCGAAATAAATGCTGTTAGACACCTGAAATACGACCCGGTCTCCAGCTTTTAACCCGACCTCTTTTAAACCCGCGGCTATTCTGTCTGCTTCAGACTGCAACTCTTCATAAGTAAGGCTACCCGTCGGATCGGCTACTGCAGGTTTAGTTGGATGCAGAGCAACCCCTTCACTCAAAATTGCCCATAAAGGTGTGTTTAACCATAAGTTGTTCTGTTCAAACTTCACAGATTGACGATCTGGTTGATCAACAAAGCCATATAACAAGCCATCTTGACAAAGCTTCTCCTTGAGCACGGTTTCCATGTCATTCCTTATTGTATGTTGAAGTGCTAAGACCAACGCTTGGAAGTATTAAGATACCCAAATCGATTCAGCACAATTGACGCCTATCAATACATTTAAATGCTAATAATAATCATTTGTATATAACAATCAAGTGGTGATATCGTGTATAGCGAATTTGAGTGAAATATTGGAAGTAGAAGATAAACTTCCGAAAGAAAAGGAAATTATTTTGTCTAAGCAAGAAGCAAATATTGATCTGGTAGAAATAATCAGTCAGGTATTAAGTGTTCCAGTCGAATCGGTAAAGCCGGACGTTAACCTCATCGAACTCGGTTTGGATTCAATCAGTATGATGCGCCTAACAGGCCAACTAAGAAATGCAGGGATAAACATTAGCTTTGCCCAATTAATGGCGACGCCAACACTCGAATCTTGGCAGACGATCATGGCCTCTACTGAAGCTACAGCCTAAATTAAGGTTCTGACTTCTAGCACCTTAAACATTTTGACAACCGTTTGGGATCAATAAACGCCTTGCTTTGAGCAAGGCGTTTTTATTATATCTAACCGATTAGAAGTACAATTCTACTGAACCACCAATTTGGCGAGGTGCTTGCTTCGTAATATCGTCTCCACCGAAATTGAATGTTTCTTTCTGAGAATCAAACAAGTTTGTAGCGAATAAAGACATACGTCCGTTAGTAAACACATACGCAACTTGTGCATTTGCAACCCAGTAAGCATCGATACTCTGGTTAGCTGAGTTTTCAACGTCACTGAAGTAATCTCCAGTGTAATTCGCATTACCACTCAATTCGAAATTCTCAGCAAACATGTATAAAGCACCGAAGCTTGCCGTCAAAGAAGGGGCACGAGCGAGTTCTTTTGAGCTATTAGCATGATCTTTGTAGCTTGTTTTCAACAAACCAAGTGAAGCCAATAGCTCTAGGTTAGATGTTGTTAACCAACGGCTTCCTAGTTCTGCACCGTAAGTATATGCTTCATCAACATTATCAACTTTCACATCACCTTTTGATGAAGTCTCCAGTACTTGGAAATTATCATAGTCGTTGTAGAAGACGTTAGTTGTTAACTCAAGTTCATTATCTAGCAGACTATGGCGAGTGAAGAATTCATAGTTCCAAACGTATTCGTCTTCATACGTATATGAAGAAAATGCCCACGTTTTGTTATTGAAGCCAACACCGCCACCTCCAGAGTTAAAGCCCTTAGCTGCTCGGATACCCACGGTTTGATCTGATTCAGGCTTATAGGCAACTTCAAGCTTAGGAAGGAATACATTTGATGTTTCATCATAATCTAAGCCGAAGCGACCCGGGGCAACATAGCGTTTTTTGCTTTCGCGTTCGAATCGCCCTGCCGCTACAACTTCGATGCTCGGCATCACCAAGTACGTCACTTCAGCAAATGCCGACATAGCACGGTTTTTGCCTTCCATTGGTATTGATGACCCAGTCTGTTCAAATACATCATCATCTTCAGATTTGAAGTAGCGTAAACCAAACAAACCAGAGAGATCTTCGCTAAGGGAATCAAATCGAACCAAAGGCTCTATTTGGAACTCATTACCTTTCGATTTGAAATCCTGCTTTCTGCCTGCAGGATCAGTGATTCGGTCGTAAGTGCGATCGGTGTAGATCAAATTATTTTCGAACACTAACGTATCTGAGATGTCATAAGATACATCCCAAATGCCGCTTGTTGACTGAGTTTCGTAAACAGCTCTATTGATCTTTGTTTGTTGAGATTCCGATTGAGGTCCAACGGTATCCATATGGGCAATCGTTAACGTGGTTTTGAACCCAGGAAGGCCTGCTGGCTCTAGCAAAAATTTACCACGAGCTGTCGTCATTTCAATGCGATTAGGGTCACCGACAGGTTCATAAGCAGTAAGGTCTGCATAACTACTGCGTTTTTGTTGATCAACACTCAATCTGAAGGCCAGTTGATCTTCTAGTATTGGCGCCGAGATAACCGCTGCGGTTTGAGAATAGTCTTGCTGACCAATAGCAGCCTTTACTTTGCTCTCAAAATCGTAAGTCGGATCATTAGATTTTAAAACGATAGCACCCGCAGATGCATTTCGGCCTTGAACGTAGCTTTGCGGTCCAAGATAAATTTCCGCTTGCTGCATATCCCATAAAGAGCGAGGACCGAACGCGACTTCAGAATAGCTGAGTGAGCGTCCATCAATTGAAAGATTCAATCTTGGCACAGAGCCACCAAAGGCTGCAAGACCACCGAATGAAGGACCTGACCCATCAACACCACGAATCGATGGTAGGTTATTACCCTGACCTGAATCTACAATGTTCGGTGTTAGCTGCAGCAAGTCATCGACCTCAGATGCACCTGGAGTACTCGCAATACGATCTTCATCATACACATGCACGCTTGAGCCCGTATCATAAATCGAACGTTCTATTTTCTCGCCATACACGGTAACTTCAAAAGTAGTTTTTTCTTCGTTAGCGGTAGTTTCATTATTATTGTTTGTCGCTGCAAAAGCTTGACCACTGACACAAAGTCCCATGATGATTGCAGATAAAGTACGTAGCTTGAATTTGCTATTTCCTAGCTCATTCACTGCCGCGGGGCGTAATGCTGTCATTTAAAATTCTCCTTGATTAAGCATTAACTTTAGTTGGGCTCATGTACGGCATTTATAAGGAAAACTAGGGAAGACATTCAAAGGTTGAAAACGCAACAACTCAAAACGAGTATCAGCTGTACTTCCTTAGCTCCTTATTGACCACTGCTTTAATACATGAGCCAAAATTCCGACTAAAAAACGTCACATTGAACAAGGCCTAAATCACTCAACAAATAAATTGAAAAATGATTTTCCTTTCAATGACCTGACGAATTTTCAACCGTACTTTATCGGTTGCATATTTAAATGTAAAGCATTCTCAT
>NZ_JBFRLX010000044.1:0-10109 GCF_041470165.1 Vibrio sp. 10N.286.46.A8 | reverse complement strand
ATCTGAATCAGATGATGCTCAAAACAAAGATTCTTAATTGCTAAGCTTTAAATTAAAACCCTGAGTACGCTCAGGGTTTTTCTGTTTCTAGCCCAAGATATTTTTTACCTTTAAGACCCACCTTCCATGATATTAAAAGCACACAATAAAACGCTCGTTTTAGACCGCCCACATGTGATGGGTATCCTCAATGTTACGCCTGACTCTTTCTCTGATGGCGGAAAATTCAATTCATTAGATAATGCTTTACTGCAAGCAGAGCGAATGATTCAGGCTGGCGTTAGTATTATTGATATTGGTGGTGAGTCGACTCGTCCGGGTGCTCCAGAGGTGTCCTTAAAGGAGGAGTTAGCTCGAGTTATCCCGGCGATTAAAGCGATTCGCGCCAAGTTTGATGTTTGGATCTCGATTGATACCAGCAAAGCTGAGGTGATGCGCCAAGCTGTTGAAGCAGGGGCGGATTTGATCAATGATGTACGCGCACTGCAAGAGCCCGGAGCTCTAGAAGTGGCCGCAGAGGCTAATGTACCTATTTGCTTGATGCATATGAAAGGTCAGCCAAGAACCATGCAATCCAATCCAAGCTACGAAGATGTTCTAACAGATGTCGAAGACTTTTTACAAGAAAGGGTCGAAGCTTGTGAGGCGGTCGGTATATCAAAAGAGCAGCTGATTCTTGACCCTGGTTTTGGTTTTGGTAAAACCATCGCACACAATTACCATTTATTAGCGCACCTTGAAAAGTTTCATACGCTTGGTTTGCCTGTCTTAGCGGGGATGTCGAGAAAATCGATGATCTTTAAGCTACTAGACAAAGTCCCAGCTGACTGCATGGTCGCTAGCGTTACTTGCGCAACAATCGCAGCAATGAAAGGTGCACAAATTATTCGCGTTCACGATGTTGAAGATACATTGGAAGCGATGAAGATAATCGAAGTGATGAATAACAATCACTAATCATAATTAAGGAAAATCAATATGTCTGATAAAAGACGTTACTTCGGCACAGATGGTGTACGTGGAAAAGTGGGCCAGTACCCAATCACACCTGATTTTGTTTTGAAGCTTGGCTGGGCTGCTGGTCGTGTTCTTGCAAAGCAGGGCACAAAGAAAGTGATCATTGGTAAAGATACTCGTATTTCTGGCTACATGCTTGAGTCTGCTTTAGAAGCTGGCTTAGCTGCTGCTGGTCTTCAAGCTACGTTTACGGGGCCAATGCCGACACCGGCTGTTGCCTACCTAACACAAACTTTCCGTGCTGAAGCGGGGATTGTTATCTCTGCATCGCACAACCCCTTCTATGACAACGGCATCAAGTTCTTCTCGTCTGAAGGTACTAAATTGTCGGATGAGATTGAACTCGCCATCGAAGCTGAGCTAGACAAAGATATCGAGTGCGTTGAATCTTCTGAATTAGGTAAAGCGGTGCGCCTAAATGATGCAGCAGGCCGTTATATTGAATTTTGTAAAAGTACATTCCCACACAAAATGACGCTAGCGGGTATGAAAATTGTGGTGGATTGCGCGCATGGTGCGACTTATCACATTGCGCCGGCTGTATTTAAAGAGCTGGGTGCTGAGGTTGTTGCGATTGGTGTGGAGCCAAATGGCACTAACATCAACCACGAAGTCGGTGCGACTGATGTACGCGCTCTGCAAGCTAAAGTGCTTGAAGAAAAAGCGGCGTTAGGCCTTGGCTTTGATGGTGATGGTGATCGTATCATCATGGTTGATGAGCTAGGCAACAAGGTTGATGGCGACCAAATCGCTTACATCATTGCTCGCGATGCACTGCGTCGTGGTGAGTTGAAAGGTGGCGTTGTTGGTACACTAATGACCAACCTTGGGATGGAAAACGGCCTTAAGCAGTTAGGTATTCCGTTTGTACGTGCTGCTGTCGGCGACCGTTACGTTATGGAACAACTTCTAGCTAAAGGCTGGAAGATCGGTGCTGAGAACTCGGGGCACGTTATCCTATTAGATAAAGTGACGACAGGTGATGCTATCGTTGCTGCTCTGCAAGTATTGGCCTCAGTTGTCGATAGTGAAATGACACTGAATGAACTTTCTCAAGGTATGACGTTATACCCTCAAGTTCTAGAAAATGTTCGTTTCAGTGGTGATTCAAACCCACTAGAAGCAGAGGCTGTGAAAGCGGCTGTTATTGAAGTCGAGACGGAACTCGGTGAGAAAGGTCGTGTGCTATTACGCAAATCGGGTACTGAGCCACTACTGCGCGTAATGGTCGAAGGTGAAGATGCTGAACTTGTTCAGAGTTCTGCACTGAAAATTGCTGATGCAGTAAAAGCGAATTGCTAATAAAACGTTTGCCGTAACAGGCGAAGTCGGTCTCACTTGTGGGGGCCGGGTTTTAGTTATGTGATGATTAAAAAGGGACGCAAATGAGTTTTGTGCCCCTTTTGCCCTTTTTTTGACCACTTGCTTGGTAAAGGCTTATTTTTTAGTAAATTCCCCTTGTCAGTCATCGTCGCATTCGCTAGTATTGCTCGGCCTTCAGTTAGGAGGTCGCTAGCCTTGTTCTTAAAAATAGTTTTTTGAACGGCGCTGGCTCAACAATTAGGAACATAGGTGGAAAAATGTTTACAGTTCTACTTGTGATTTACCTGTTGGCAGCGCTTGGTGTAATTGGCCTAGTGTTGATTCAACAAGGTAAAGGCGCAGATATGGGAGCCTCTTTCGGTGCTGGCGCTTCAAACACTGTGTTTGGTGCTGGTGGCTCAGGAAATTTCCTTACCCGAATGACTGCAATTTTTGCAACTACATTTTTTATCCTTAGCTTAGTGCTTGGTAATATGTCTACACATAAAACTGAGTCACAGTGGATTGACCCGACTCAAGGTCAGGTGATTCAACAAGCTGAAGATGCAGTGAGTGAAGTTCCGGCGCAAGGCGACGAAATTCCACAATAATCTGTAAAGATTTGATGCCGAGATGGTGAAATTGGTAGACACGCTAGCATGAGGTGCTAGTGCCTTAGGGTGTGAGGGTTCGAGTCCCTCTCTCGGCACCATGTTTACAAACTTGTAAAACATCTTGTTGGGCGTATAATGCTCACAAGTCGGACGCGGGATGGAGCAGTTTGGTAGCTCGTCGGGCTCATAACCCGAAGGTCGTCGGTTCAAATCCGGCTCCCGCAACCAATTTCAATGCTATTATATAGCTTGTATTGGTAGCAAGTTTGCACAGTGTGAACCTCACTGTGAGTTAAGTGTGATATCAAATATGATGACACTTAACATATAAGGGTCCAGCAACAAAAACCCCGGCTTATACGGGGTTTTTTGTTATCTAAGCATTTATAAATGCATTTAGATGATAATGTTTGCTTGGAATTTAAATTGGGCTTTGAGCCCTTTTTTTGTTTCTGGAGTGGTTAAATGACTGGTTTAGAAAGACAACTTACTGAAATGCTTGACGCTCCAGTAGCAGCATCAGGTTATGAGTTAGTTGGATTAGAATTTATTCGTGCTGGTGAGCACTCAACGCTACGCATTTACATCGATTCACCAAATGGTATCAATGTAGATGATTGCTCTGAAGTTAGTCACCAAGTAAGTGCCGTAATGGACGTTGAAGATCCAATTTCAGTGGCTTATAACCTTGAAGTGTCTTCACCAGGTTTAGAGAGACCACTGTTCAAAGCTGAGCATTACCAACAATTTATTGGTCACGAGGTAAGCATCGTTTTGAAAATGGCTGTCGGCAACCGTCGTAAATGGAAAGGTGATATCCAATCTATCGAAGGCGAGACAGTGAAAGTATTGGTTGAAGGACAAGAAGAAGAATTCGTCCTGAGCAATATTGCGAAAGCTAACCTGATCCCTAAATTTTAGTTCTCCTAGAGAGAAGAGCTTAAGAGGCTAGATTAATGAACAAAGAAATTTTGGCGGTAGTAGAAGCTGTTTCTAATGAGAAAGCAGTTCCTCGTGAGCGTATTTTTGAAGCGCTTGAAATCGCGCTTGCAACGGCAACAAAAAAGAAAAGCGAACTAGAAATCGAAGTTCGTGTTGAGATTGACCGTAAAACGGGTAATTTCGAAACTTTCCGCCGTTGGGAAGCTGTTGAGGAAGTTGAATTCCCAACAAAAGAAATCTCTATTGAAGCTGCAAAGTACGATGATCCAGAGATCGAACTTGGCGGTTTCATCGAAGATGATATCGAATCAGTAACGTTTGACCGTATTACGACTCAAACAGCTAAGCAAGTTATCGTACAGAAAGTACGTGAAGCTGAACGCGCTCAAATCGTTGAACAGTTTATTGATAACGAAGGCGAGCTAGTCACTGGCGCAGTTAAGAAAGTTAACCGTGACACAGTGATTCTAGATCTAGGTAACAATGCTGAAGCGGTAATCCTTCGTGATGACCAACTTCCTCGTGAAAACTTCCGTCCAGGTGACCGTGTTCGTGGTCTTCTATACGCAGTTAAGCCAGAAGCTCGTGGTTTCCAGCTTTTTGTTACTCGTTCTAAGCCAGAAATGCTAGCTGAACTATTCCGTGTTGAAGTGCCTGAGATTGGTGAAGAGCTAATTGAACTTAAAGGTGCTGCACGTGACGCTGGTTCTCGTGCTAAAATCGCCGTTAAAACAAACGACAAACGTATTGACCCTGTTGGTGCGTGTGTTGGTATGCGTGGCGCACGTGTACAAGCTGTATCTAACGACCTTGGCGGTGAGCGTATCGATATCGTGCTTTGGGATGATAACCCGGCGCAATTCGTTATCAATGCAATGGCTCCTGCTGATGTTGCTTCTATCATCGTTGATGAAGATACGCACTCAATGGACATCGCGGTTGAAGCTGACAATCTAGCGCAAGCTATCGGTCGTAGCGGTCAAAATGTACGTCTAGCGTCTCAACTTACTGGTTGGGAACTGAACGTAATGACTGTTGCTGATCTAGAGAAGAAGCACCAAGAAGAAGCAGTTGCTTCTATTGAAAACTTCATGAAGCACCTAGATATCGAAGAAGACTTTGCTCAAATGCTTGTTGAAGAAGGCTTCTCTACGCTTGAAGAAGTAGCCTACGTTCCTGTGAACGAGCTTCTTGAAGTAGATGGTCTAGATGAAGGTATCGTTGAAGAATTGCGTAACCGCGCGAAAGACGCACTGACAACTCTAGCGCTAGCGAAAGAAGAAACTTTCGATGGTGTTGAGCCAGCTGAAGACCTACTTGCACTTGAAGGTCTTGAGCGTGAAATGGCTTACAAGCTAGCAGCAAAAGGCGTTGCGACATTGGAAGACCTAGCTGACCAAGGCGTTGATGAACTAGAAGGCATCGAAGACCTAACTGCAGAGCGTGCAGGCGAGCTAATTATGGCTGCGCGTAACATCTGTTGGTTCGGCGACGAAGAATAATTCAGCAAGGAGAGAGAGCGGTATGACACAATTAACAGTTAAAGCACTGAGTGAAGAGATTGGTACGCCAGTTGACCGCTTAATTGAACAACTTGCTGATGCAGGCATGAAGAAAGCAGGGTCGGACCAAGTGACTGATTCAGAGAAGCAAACATTGCTAACGCACCTTAAAAAGGAGCACGGCGATACTTCTGGTGAAACAGAACCGACTCGTTTAACTCTTCAACGCAAGACCCGCAGCACGCTAAGTGTTGCCGCTGGAGGCGGTAAGAGTAAGGATGTTCAAGTTGAGGTACGTAAAAAGCGTACTTACGTGAAGCGCAGCACTATTGAAGATGAAGCGAAACGTGAAGCTGAGGAAGTAGCTAATCGTGAAGCGGAAGAGAAAGCACAACGCGATGCTGAAGAGCAAGCGAAACGTGATGCTGCAGAGAAAGCACAGCGCGAAGCCGAAGCAAAAGTAACACGTGAAGCGGATGCAAAACGTGAAGCTGAAGAGAAGGCTCAACGCGCACAAGCTGAAAAGGCTAAAAAAGACATGAATTCAAAAAATGCAGACGCTAACGCACAAGCGAAAAAAGAAGCGGATGAACTTAAAGCTCGTCAAGAGCAAGAAGCAACTCGTAAAGCCGAAGCTGAAGCAGCTAAGCTTGTTGAAGAAGCTCGTAAGTTAGCAGAAGAGAACCAAGAACGTTGGTCTGAAGAAGAGAAGAAGAAGAAAGAGCAAGAGAAATCTGCGGATTACCATGTGACGACTTCTACTTACGCTCGTGAAGCTGAAGATGCGGCAGACAAAAAAGATGAGAAAGCACCTCGTCGTCGCAAGAAGAAACCAGCTCCAGCAACTCAGCCTGGCAATAACCGTGGTGGTCGTAACCAACGTGGTCGTGGCGGTAAAGGTAAGCTTGCTAAACCAACTTCAATGCAGCAAGGCTTCGATAAGTCAGCGACTGTTGCAAAATCTGACGTTGCTATCGGCGAAACTATCGTTGTTTCTGAACTGGCTAGCAAAATGTCAGTTAAAGCAACTGAAGTTATCAAAGTAATGATGAAGATGGGCGCTATGGCGACTATCAACCAAGTGATCGACCAAGAAACAGCACAACTTGTTGCTGAAGAAATGGGTCACAAGGTAATCCTACGTAAAGAAAACGAACTTGAAGAAGCAGTACTAGCTGACCGTGATAGCGATGCTATCGCTGAAGGTCGTGCTCCTGTTGTTACTATCATGGGTCACGTTGACCACGGTAAAACTTCAACACTTGACTACATTCGTAAAGCACACGTTGCTTCTGGCGAAGCTGGCGGTATCACACAGCACATTGGTGCTTACCACGTAGATACTGACAACGGCATGATCACGTTCCTTGATACTCCTGGACACGCGGCGTTTACAGCTATGCGTGCTCGTGGTGCTCAAGCGACAGATATCGTTGTACTTGTTGTTGCCGCTGATGATGGCGTAATGCCACAAACAATCGAAGCTATCCAGCACGCGAAAGCGGCAGGTGTTCCTCTGATTGTTGCTGTGAACAAGATCGACAAAGAGGGTGCAAACCCAGACAACGTTAAGAATGAGCTAGCTCAATACGACGTTATCCCTGAAGAATGGGGCGGTGAGAACATCTTCGTTCACATCTCTGCAAAACAGGGTACAAACATCGATGGTCTTCTAGAAGCTATCCTTCTTCAGTCTGAAGTTCTTGAACTTACAGCAGTTAAAGAAGGCATGGCATCTGGTGTTGTTGTTGAATCTCGTCTTGATAAAGGCCGCGGTCCAGTTGCAACAGTACTAGTACAGTCTGGTACTCTTAACAAAGGCGATATCGTTCTTTGTGGTCAAGAGTACGGCCGTGTTCGTGCAATGCGCGATGAAAACGGTAAAGACATCGAAACTGCAGGTCCATCTATCCCTGTAGAAATTCTAGGTCTTTCTGGCGTTCCTGCTTCAGGTGATGAAGCAACGGTTGTACGTGATGAGCGTAAAGCGCGTGAAGTTGCGAACTACCGTCAAGGTAAATTCCGTGATGTTAAACTAGCTCGCCAACAAAAAGCGAAACTAGAGAACATGTTCGCGAACATGACGGCTGGTGAAGTTGCTGAACTTAACGTTGTACTTAAAGCTGACGTTCAAGGTTCTGTAGAAGCAATTGCTGACTCTCTACTGAAATTGTCAACTGACGAAGTTAAAGTTAACATCGTAGGTTCTGGTGTTGGTGGTATTACGGAAACTGACGCAACGCTTGCAGCTGCTTCTAACGCTATCATCCTTGGTTTCAACGTTCGTGCTGACGCAACTGCGCGTGGTACTGTTCAGAATGAAAACCTAGATCTACGTTACTACTCAATCATTTACCAACTGATCGACGAAGTGAAACAGGCGATGGGCGGTATGCTTGCTCCTGAATTCCGTCAAGAGATCATTGGTCTTGCTCAAGTTCGTGACGTATTTAAGTCGCCTAAACTTGGTGCAATCGCTGGTTGTATCGTTACTGAAGGTACGATTAAGCGTAGCAGCCCAATCCGCGTACTTCGCGAAAACGTTGTTATCTACGAAGGTGAACTAGAGTCACTTCGTCGCTTTAAAGATGACGTTCAAGAAGTTAAAAATGGTTACGAGTGTGGTATCGGCGTTAAGAACTACAACGACGTTCGCGTTGGTGACCAGATCGAAGTATTCGAAATTGTTGAAGTTAAACGTACTCTAGACTAACCAGTCAGTACGACTCGACATATTGACTAAGGTTACTAACATTACCTGTAAAGGTAATAAGTAATCGGTTGTTGAATACACCATGGGGGGCTGGTAATTACCAAGCCCCCCATCTTTCTAAGTGAGAAAAGAAAATGTCAAAAGAATTTAGCCGCACACAACGTGTGTCTCAGCAGCTTCAAAAAGAGCTCGCACTTATCCTCCAACGTGAAGTTCGTGACTCACGCATTGGTATGGTAACTATTTCAGATGTAGAAGTGTCTCGTGACCTTGCATACGCAAAAGTGTTCGTGACTTTCCTATGTATCGGTGAGCAAACACCTGAATCATGTCTTGCTGCTCTTAAAGAGCATGAAGTGCCAGTTCGTATGGCTCTTGGCAAGCGTATTCGTCACCGTCTAACACCTGAAGTTCGTTTTACTTACGACAACACATTGGTAGAAGGCATGCGTATGTCTAACCTAGTAAGTGAAGTACTGAACGATGACAAACGTAAGCAAGAAGAATCTGGCCGCACTGACGAAGCTCAGTCTAAGGGCGAAGAGTAATGGCTCGCCGTCGTAAAGGTCGCCCTATAAATGGGGTAATTCTGTTAGATAAGCCAACAGGCATTTCATCTAATGATGCACTGCAAAAAGTAAAGCGTATTTACTTTGCAGAGAAGGCAGGGCACACCGGTGCTCTGGATCCTCTTGCGACTGGCATGCTGCCAATTTGTCTTGGTGAAGCAACGAAGTTCTCTCAGTTTCTTCTAGATTCTGATAAGCGCTACGTTGTTGTCGCGAAGCTTGGTGAGCGTACCAACACCTCAGATTCTGATGGTGAAGTGGTTGAAACGCGTGAAATTAACGTGACTCAAGAGCAACTTGAACGCTGCATTGCAAGCTTCAAAGGTGAAACCGACCAGATTCCATCAATGTTCTCAGCATTGAAGTATCAAGGTAAGCCTTTGTATGAATATGCACGTGCAGGTATCGAAGTGCCTCGTGAGTCTCGCAAGATCACTGTGTATTCTATTGAGCTACTTCGCTTTGAAGGTGATGAAGTTGAGATGGAAGTGCATTGTTCTAAAGGTACTTACATCCGCACAATTACCGACGATCTTGGTGAAATGCTAGGTTGTGGTGCTCACGTGACAATGCTTCGTCGCACTGGTGTTGCAAAGTATCCGTATGAACGCATGGTTACGTTAGAGCAGCTGAACGAAATTCTAGAGCAAGCACAAGCGCAAGAGATTGCTCCTAAAGAGTTGCTTGATCCATTGTTAATGCCAATGGACACCGCTGTAGAAGACTTACCTGAAGTTAACTTGAATGCGGAACTGACTGATCTTGTTCAGCACGGTATGCCCGTTCAAGTCGCAGGCGCTCCTGCTGAAGGTATCGTTCGTATGACAAGCGGTGAAGAGAAGCTGTTTGTTGGCGTTGCTCAAATTGCTGAAGATGGCCGAGTTGCACCGAAGCGTTTGGTTGTTTTCAGAGATGAAGAGCCACAAGCGTAGCGCTTACATAGTGTCTGATCTTAGCGCTGAGTCGTGAAAAGCGAGCAAATAAGACAGAAAGCGAACGCCTAATTTAGGTGGTTCGCTTTTTTCGTTTTTCATGAGTTCGATTGTTATTGCACCAACTCGTAAACTTCCCTATAATCCTCGGCTCGCGTAGCGGCTGAATCAGAGATTGGCTGCTACAAATATAAACTTACTCTTATCAGGAGAGATTTATGTCTCTGAATGCAGAAACTAAAGCAGCAATCGTTGCAGAATACGCACAATCTGAAGGCGACACAGGTTCACCAGAAGTACAAGTAGCACTACTTACTGCTTCTATCAACCACCTACAAGGTCACTTCAAAGCGCACAAACACGATCACCACAGCCGTCGTGGTCTATTACGTATGGTTTCTAGCCGTCGTAAGCTTCTTGATTACTTGAAAGGCAAAAACCTTACTCGTTACCAAGATCTAATCAAGCGTCTAGGCCTACGTCGCTAATAGCGATGTCTGCAAAGACAGTTTGAAGAA
>NZ_JBFRLX010000043.1:0-37668 GCF_041470165.1 Vibrio sp. 10N.286.46.A8 | reverse complement strand
TCGCTTTACTTGTGTTATTAATATTGGGAGGAGGAGGGGCAGCATACTACTTCTTCGTCATGAAAAAAGACCCCACTCCGCCAGAGAAAACGGAAGAGCCGGCTGTTGAAGTCGCGGCGCAGTCTGAATCTGACCTTGCATCCCTCACTACTCGTGAGCCTGAGCCAGAACAGACTGAGTTCTACGTTTTAGATAGAAAACTTAAAGTAGTCGAGCAGCCCGAAATTGATGGTTTGATAACCGACTATCTTTATAAGGGTGAAAAGATCGAACTACTAGAGAAGCAAGGCGAATGGGCTCGTATCTCTGACTATATTGTTTTAAAGGAAGGCGGGCCACAGACGGCGGAATGGATTTCAATGTCTGGGCTATCTAGTGATGAAGTGATTATCTCTGAGCAAGAAAACAGAGAGATACTAGATTCATACTTATCTAAATCCGATGATCTGAAGCTCCATCAAGAGAAGTTCCGCAACACGGTAGCTAAACTTATCTCTGAAGGGGAGTGCGACCCAAGTGATTTTGAAGAGTTAGGCGGTTGGGTTAAATCAGTTAAATACAGTAACCGAGATGTTTATTTTATTTATTGTGGTGGGTTGTCTCTTGAAAACAAAATTTATCTAGATGTAAATACTAATGAAACATTCACGAAGTAGGAGCCGATTCCCATTTAATATGGGTATTCGTCACTGACTTTTAATTACTCTATTTTTCCAAGATATTAACTAAAGCCTACTCATAGATTGAGTGGGCTTTTTTATGCTACCTATAATGCTGGCTTTTTCTATTTACCCTGTAATTCATATTGAATCTTATATATAACCATCATTAAATATTTATTAATGGGTAATAAGGTCTTTCCTATTATTCTCATGATCAATCGTTTCAAATTCCCACATTGCATTCTTCTTGAAACAAGCTAGGAAGTGTTGGTTTATCTCGAATTAACAAAGGCTTACCTGCTTGCTGATAAAGTCGAAAGTAAGTAAAGCTTATTTATTTCAGTGTCTTACGATGATTTACATGTGTTTAACATTTCACTAGAACTGTAAGGCAAGTCACGTTTTTAATCATAAGCCAAAATTATTTTCGATTTGTAATAATACTTTTTGATTTTGAGTTGTAGGGTTTAATTAAAGCAAAACGTAAAGTTTAATTATCAACTAAGACATTATCTTATTAACATCATTGTTATTTAATTGCTTGTAAGGGATGGAATCATTAATGAAAAAGCTTGCTTTAATTACAGGGTCAAAAGGCGGTATCGGCTCAGCAATTTCCTCTAAGTTAGTTGCAGACGGCTATCGTGTTATCGCGACTTATTTTACTGGAAATTACCAATGCGCATTGGAATGGTTTAATGAAAAACAATTTACTGAAGATCAAGTGAGATTGTTTGAATTAGATGTTACCAATACTGCGGAATGTGCGCTGAGCTTAAGCAAGTTGTTAGAAGAAGAAGGCACGGTGGATGTGTTAGTCAATAACGCAGGTATTACACGTGATAGCGTCTTTAAAAAGATGGATGCCGAAGCGTGGAAAGACGTGATTGAAACGAACTTAAACAGCCTTTTCAACGTGACTCAACCTCTGTTCGCTCCTATGTGTGAAAAGGGTAACTGCCGAGTCATCAACATCTCTTCCGTCAATGGTCTTAAAGGTCAATTCGGACAAACTAACTACTCAGCAGCGAAAGCCGGGATGATTGGTTTTTCAAAAGCGCTTGCCGCTGAAGGCGCTAGGAGTGGTGTGACGGTAAATGTTGTTGCCCCTGGTTACACAGGCACGCCTATGGTTGAACAAATGAAACCTGAAGTCCTTGATTCTATAAAGAATCAAATCCCAATGAAACGTTTAGCGACGCCTGTTGAAATTGCCGATGCAGTTGGCTTTTTAGCGAGTGAGTCTGGGGCGTACATTACAGGCGAAACATTGTCAGTGAATGGCGGCTTGTACATGCACTAATTGGCGAAACTGAAGGGATTGGAATGATGGAAAAAGTATTTATTGTTGCGGCCAAGCGCACTCCTATTGGTGCATTCACCGGGTCGCTAAAAAACGTATCTGCGGGCGAGTTGGCTGGCGTTGCGATCAAAGGCGCGTTGGAGTCCGTAGATCTTTCGTTGGATGCGATTGATGAAGTGATCGTTGGTAATGTGATTTCGGCAGGTCAAGGTATGGGGGTTGCTCGTCAGGCTTCCATCTATGCAGGGTTACCTGAGGAAACACCTGCATACGGTGTGAACATGATCTGCGGCAGCGGTATGAAATCGGTGATGGATGCGGCGGCTCACATCAAAGCACAAGATGCTGAAATCGTTATTGCAGCGGGTGTTGAAGTGATGTCTCAAATCCCTTTTATTGTGCCACCGAGTATTCGCAACGGACACAAGATGGGTGACATCTCGATGAAAGACTTGTTGGTGGGTGATGGGTTAACCGATGCGTTCAATCACTACCACATGGGCATGACGGCTGAAAATATCGCCAACACGTTAAATATTTCGCGCCTAGCTCAAGATAACTATGCCCTAGAAAGCCAACAGAAAGCAGTTGCTGCGATTGAAGCGGGTAAGTTCAACGAGCAAATCGTGCCTGTAGAAGTTAAGCAACGCAGACAAACTGTCACTTTTGATACCGATGAGTATCCGAAGTCAGATGCGACATTCGAAGCTCTACAAAAGCTTCGTCCAGCTTTCGACCGAGAAGGAACGGTCACCGCTGGTAATGCGTCAGGCATCAATGATGGTGCGAGTGCAATCATCTTAGCGTC
Source organism: Vibrio sp. 10N.286.46.A8 (assembly GCF_041470165.1). Taxonomy (NCBI): domain Bacteria; kingdom Pseudomonadati; phylum Pseudomonadota; class Gammaproteobacteria; order Vibrionales; family Vibrionaceae; genus Vibrio; species Vibrio sp. 10N.286.46.A8. Next base: position 34,895 of record NZ_JBFRLX010000043.1, on the reverse strand, counting down.
TGAGTCGGCGGTAGCGAAATATGGCCTGACACCTTTAGTGGAACTGAGCAGCTACGCGCAATCTGGTTTAGATCCCAAAATCATGGGGTTAGGCCCAGTAGAAGCGGTATCTAAAGCGCTTGATAAAGCGAATCTCACTCTCGAAGAAATAGATTTGTTTGAATTGAATGAAGCGTTTGCAGCACAAGCCCTTGGCGTAATGTACCAATTGTCAGAGCAGCATGATTTGCCGCTTGATGCGTTCAAGCCAAAGGTCAATGTGAATGGTGGTGCAATCGCGCTTGGTCACCCTCTAGGTGCGTCTGGCAATCGAATTATTGTTTCACTCATCCATGAAATGCTTGAACAGAAAACGACTTATGGCGTTGCTTCGCTCTGTGTGGGTGGAGGAATGGGAACCGCTGTTTTGCTAAAAGGTATTGAAGGTTAGAGCCTAAGGTATCGGTAGCAAGCTTAAAAACATCGGATCAGCTTTTCAAAGCATCGCGAGCTCATAGATGAATGTTGGCTGAAACGATGATTATACAAATTTATTAAACTATGTATTCATCAGGAGTTACTTATGTACACGGATATTTTCAAAACAATTACTGACCAAACAGAAAAGCAATTTGAACCGTACTTAAAGTTCAACAAGTTGGTTGCTAAGAACATTCAAACGATGACAGAACTGCAAATGAATGCGATGCAGACTTATACGGATATGGGTCTTTCTCAAATGAAGGCAGTAAGCGCAATCAAAGACGTAAACAGCCTGACCGCTTTCAATAGTCAACAACTCACGGCATTAACTCAACTGTCTCAGCAAATGATGAGTGACAGTTCGAAACTGCAAGCGGCTGCCAAAGAATTCAAAGACGATGTTGAAACACTAACAACTGAAAACTTGAAAACAGTCACACCTGCATAAATTTAATCGCCATCGAATGAGGCAGTTTTACTGTGACATTCGGTGGCGATTTTCCGATTATTGGAGTCATGTTATGTTTCAACACTTCTTTTCGGACTACCTTGTTAAACTTCAACAAACAAACCAGCAATGGTGGGATAACTTTGAACAAAACAAGGAAGCCGCGCAATCTCCCCTAAATCAAGCGATGCAAGAATTGAATTTTGATGATGCATCAAAAATCTTCGAGCAAGCCGCCAACCAACCCGCCGTCCTGCTTCAGCTGCAATCTCAATGGTGGGAACAGCAACTGCAAATCTGGCAAAACGCAGCACTGATGGGCAACACTGAAAGTGTCATCTCAGAAGATCGCAGTGATAAGCGCTTTATCGATGATGCATGGAAGAACGACCCTTTCTATAGCTTCATCAAGCAATCCTATTTGTTATTCAGTAAAAGCTACATCGACACCATCAATTCTATCGAAGGCATCGACGAGAAAACCAAAGAGCGTGTGGCGTTCTTTTCTCGTCAGGCAATCAATGCTCTCTCTCCAAGCAACTTTATTGCAACGAATCCAGAGTTGATGAAACTGACGCTTGAGCGAAATGGTGAAAACCTTCTCGATGGGTTAGAGCAGTTACAAGCAGACGTTGAAGCAAGCGCCGATATACTCAAGATCCGCATGACCAACAACAATGCTTTTCGATTAGGTGTGGATGTTGCTAACACCGAAGGTGATGTTGTCTTTCAAAACGAGTTGTTTGAACTGATTCAATATTACCCCAAGACGCCGCAGGTCAATGCGACGCCTCTGCTGATCGTCCCGCCATTCATCAACAAGTACTACATTCTTGACCTTCGTGAGAAGAACTCAATGGTGCGCTGGTTACTTGAGCAAGGACATAGCGTATTCATGATGTCTTGGCGCAACCCAGGTGAAGCGCAGAAGGACACTGAGTTTGGTGACTATGTCACGGAAGGCGTGGTTAAAGCCGTTGCTGCGATTGAAAACATCACAGGCAAAGAACAAATCAATGCGGCAGGTTATTGTATTGGCGGCACGGTACTCGCATCTACGGTGGCTTACTACGCTGCGAAGCGCATGAAAAAGCGCATCAAAACAGCGACCTTTTTTACCACCTTGTTGGATTTCTCGCAGCCGGGTGAGGTGGGCGCGTACATCAATGAGACAATCATCAATGCGATTGAGAAGCAGAACGATGGCAAGGGCTATATGGATGGTCGCTCATTGAGCGTGACGTTCAGTTTGCTTCGTGAAAACAGTCTGTACTGGAACTACTACATTGATAACTACCTCAAAGGCAGCAGCCCGATGGAGTTTGATCTTCTGTACTGGAACAGTGACAGCACGAACGTAGCGGCCAAGTGTCATAACTTCTTGTTGCGAGAGCTTTATCTTGAAAACAAACTGGTTCAAGACAAAGGCGTGAAAGTGGGCGGTGTTTGGATTGATCTGAATAAGATCAAAATACCAAGCTACTTCATTTCGACCAAAGAAGACCATATTGCGTTGTGGCAGGGGACTTACCGTGGTGCATTGAACACTGATGGCAACAAGACGTTTGTTCTGGGCGAGTCTGGTCATATCGCAGGCATTGTTAACCATCCAGAGAAAAAGAAATACGGCTACTGGTTGAACGACAACTTAGACGACTCTGCTGACGAATGGCTAAACAACGCAAGTCACAACGAAGGCTCATGGTGGACACACTGGGATCAATGGTTACAAGGCTTTGAAGCTGACGAGAAAGTCGAACCTTTCAATCAAGGTTCCGAGCTTCACCCTGTGATTGGCAAGGCACCGGGTAACTATGTAAAACAGGTACTTCCTATCGTCGATAAAGAAGTCGTTGATGTACAGGCTCCGAAAAGCGACGCTTAGATTGTTTAACGTGAGTGGTTGATACCTATTTCTGCTAGGGTATCAGCCACTTATATCAGAGGTGCACTTATCAAACGCATCAATACCCAAACGCCCACTACCAATTTAGGTGTAACAATACAAATAGTCGTAAAAAAAACGGCCGTCTCGAGTTGTTGCATATGCCGTCAGTATGCTCCCACAATGAAGTATCTCTATTCACCCCAAATTTACCTTCGAGTTGGCAAACTATTCGCTACTTTCATAAGGAGAAGTAGCGATGAATTACCGCATGTTAATGACTCTAGGGGTTTTGTTTAGTGCAAATGTATTGGCTGAACTTGATGAACCAGGCTGGGGAGGCGAAGTTGGAGTATTGGTCGGCTTTGGTAGTGAAACCGATGACTCAGAGGCTGTAAAAAAAGGCAGCTTGAACAGCAAGGGAGAATCGGATTCGAGTGCGCTTGTTGTACCACTGGGACAGTTGCGCTACACGTTTGGTTCAGATAGCGACCAGCAGGTTTTTATGGGGACCTCACGTGGCGATATCATTGAAGGTGTTTTTGCTTTTGAATTTGGCTACGCACTGGAATATGGCAACGAATCGGTTGTATCGTTCTCTTACCTTCCAACAATCGCAAATGGTGAAGTATGGGAAGACCCGTTTATAGCCAATACTGCGAGGACTAAAACCGACATCTCTGGTGATACCTTTCGCGTACAACTCGACAACTTATTAGATATTGGTTTATCGGGTGATTTCGCTGTCTACAAGCAAGACATTAAAAATGACAAATCGGGCGTTCACCTAGGAGTGCCAACAGGTGTACTCCAACGTGACGCTAAAGGCTATTATGCAAGCCTATCTATGGAGATGCCTGTTAGTGAGAGCTCTTTTATCGAACCATCGTTGTCTTATCAAAAACATCTTGCAGACGGTGAAGCAGTTTCTTTCTCTCATTACTCTGGCTCGTTGACCTACATAATGATGGTGGATGATCATGCATTCTCGGTCAATGCAGATTACAGTCACCGCTCATATGATGCATCCAATCCAGTATTCAAGAAAACACGTGAAGACAATGGATATAGCGCAACGCTTGGCTATGAATATATGGACGTTATGGGTTGGGAAGACTGGGGATTCAACGCATTAGCGGGTTATTCTAGTAACAATTCCAATATCGCATTCTATGATACCAGCGGATATTTGATGAGTATTGGTGTTAGCTATCACTTTTAAGTAATTGACTACTTAATCACGATGAGTAGAGGGCTAGCATATTTGTTAGCCCTTTTTACTGTTTACTTTTTCGGCTAGAGGCTGCGACTGAATATGAGTGATGAAGCTTAAATTCAGTCAATGGCGACCAAAAATGTCCGGTCGGATCGCCATGAAGCTTGGTCATTCAACTTAAACGAAGTTAAGTATTGGTATTTGATTTTTCTTCGACCGGCAAATGAAGCCGAGCCAACAAGCCTCCCTCTATTTCCTCTGCTTCAAGGTGCCATCCTAGCTTCTTACATATTTTCTCGGTTAAATCCTGCCCAAGGCCAAAGCTATCTTGAAATGGCAGATCAAGTTCCTGTGTGTTTATATTCTTGATGACTATGCTGTTTTCTTCGAAATAGATATGGATAGTGCCGCTATGTGTGTATTGGAAAGCGTTACGAATGAGGTTACCAACGACAATTTTGATTGGAGTCTCTGGAAGTTCCACTGTTGGGGCATGAAGGTAATTGCGGATGATGTCGATCTCTTCACCTTGAATTAAATACTCCAACTCTTCTATCAAATTATCTAACAAAGCGACTACCGAAACTAAGCTCTGATTCGGTGGCGTTTCACTCTTTCGGACTAGCCAGAGCATGGTTTCGGTAATTTGCTGCATGTTGCTGCTCGCGCGGTCGATACGATTGATCGGGCGCTGTAAATCTGAGGGCAGGGAGATGCGCTCTAAGATCTCCATATTTGCTCGTATGATTGCAATAGGCGTTCTCAATTCGTGACTAGCATGAGATAGAAAACGTTGTTCTCTTTCTACCAAATGCGCATTCTTACTGAGTGCCTTTTCTAGATAAAGCGCAACTCGATTGTATTCACTGAATTTAAAGTTGGGAGCGGGGTTCGCCAATAGGTCGTTGGACGCGCTTTCTGACCATTCGACGAGTTGTTCGGTTTTTTTTCCTACTCGGTAACTGTAGAGCCAAAGCGCTAATACAATAAAAAATATATAGCCAAGAGCAATATAGATAATAAGGTTGAAGCGATGATCGAACCACACATCTATTGTGTCGCCAATTAGGCGGTAGTCGTACCGAGCGACTCCGAATACCAATCGTCCGTCTTCGAGAGCAAAACGGTAGACACCAAAGACAGCCTCTTTCTTGATGTCGTTGGTAACCGTTTCATCAACGAAGACGACAGTGAACTCATCATTAACAAATGTCACATCCCGAAGTACGTCTTTACCATCGACCTTTATGTTAGGCAATTGGTCATAATAAAATGACACTACGTAAGATTTAGGTAGTTTGGCTTCTGGATTTATAAGGCGTACTTCGTTAAAGCTCAACCATTCACTGGCGAGTCGCATTTTTACTGAATCTTCTATTCCATATTCAAAGTGACGGATTAAAAGTTCTCCGAATAGTAAGGCTGTCAGAAGTGACAAGCCCAAGAAAAAGGTAGTAAGGTGACCTCGTATTGGGAAGCTCTTTTTCATGCTCATGGTTACCCTTTGATCCTCAGACCTTGGCCAACGACGGTTTCAATCAACTTAGATTCAAAAGGCTTATCGATTTTTTGTCTCAGTTGATAAACCTGCACTTTTATGTTGTTACTTTCTGGTGCGTCATTTGGCCATAAACACTCCTCTATTTCTCTACGAGTAACCACTTGTGGACTTCGGCGCATGAGGAGTTCTAAAAGCATTAGGTTGAGTCGATTTAAGTCCAAGACTTGCTCTGATCTTGATACTTGCTGGCTTTCTAGGTCATAGACTAAGTCACCTTGTATTAACCTTTTTTGTTGGCTACTCCTTCGCTTAGAGAGCGCCTTGATACGTAAGGCGAGCTCTTTCATTGCAAATGGCTTGATTAAGTAGTCATCGGTGCCTGCATTGAAGCCAGCTTCTTTGTCTTGCAGCGTATCTTTTGCCGTCAGCATCAAAATAGGCGTATCGTCACCGTCGTCGCGAAGTCTTTCACAGACAGTAAAACCATCTATTTTGGGTAACATTAGGTCAAGGATAATAACGTCATAGTAGTTTTGTTTTGCGAGTGTAAAACCGCTTAACCCATTGTAAGCATGATCGCATTTGATGTTTTCAAATTCGAGAAACTCTGCAACTGAAGCGGCGAGTTCCTTGTCATCTTCAACTAGTAACACGTTGATAGATAAGTTAGATTTCATTTTTCTTAACCCCAGTAAAAGAAGCGGATCGTTGGGTGGTTATGTTGTGAAACAACTGCTTGATATCTCGCTGAACCATTAGCAATACGGGTACCAAAAGAAGTGTTATTACCGTTGCGAATAAGATTCCATACCCCATTGACGTAGCTGCTGGTATTAAAAACTGAGCTTGAGGAGAGGTTTCTGACAGTAAGGGCACTAAGCCAAAATACGTGGTTGCAGAAGTCAGCACAATAGCCCTTAAGCGTCCTGTTCCTGATTCAATTAACGCCTCGTATACGGTATCACCGCTCATTATTTTGGTATTAAAGCGTGAGATAAGTAAGAGGCTATCATTCACGACGACCCCGGTTAATGCAAGCATTCCAAACAGAGAAAGTATACTGATGGGTATCCCTTGGATTAAGTGTCCCATCAAGGCGCCCACAATACCAAATGGAATTGTGCACATGATCAGCAGTGGCTGGAAATATGAGTTGAGTGGTATTGCAAGCAATGCGTAGATGCCGATAAGAGCGATAGCAAACACGCTATACAGTGAATTAGATATTTGTTCCTGCTCTTGTTGCTGTCCAGAAAGGACAATGTTTAGGTCACGATACTTATTCTGTAATCTTTTAAACAGGTCGCTATCTAGCTTATCAATGATCTCTTCTGGAGAGGCGATAGTTTTATCAACATCAGCTGTTATCACATTGACTCTGTTACGATTCATTCGTTCAATGTTTTTGGACACGTATCGAGTCGATATATTGGCTACCGCATTGAGTGGTACTAACTTACCATTGCTCAAGCGAATTTGTGCGTATTTGAGATTATCCAGTGTTTGTCGTTTTGCCCGTGGATACTGAATTTTGACCTTTATTTCATGCGAACCTTCTTGAAATTGCTGCACTTCATAACCTTGATAGGCCATGTTGAGTTGTTGTAAGAGATTCGATGTAGTAAGCCCCATCGTTAACCCCATTTCGTTAACTTTAATATCAACTTGGGCTTGTGTATTCGCGAGGCTACTTTTTATGCCATGCACACCTTGTACATTATTGAGATGATCAGTCAGTTCAAGAGTTGCGTTGCTGATCGTTGCTTCATTTTGACTTCTTAATTCTATGCTTATTGCTTTATCGCTGATCATATCGGCTAAGAAATTGGCGCTGTCTATGCCTTCAAGTGTTGGGACCATGGATTGCCATTCTTTAGCGATTGCACCCGCGCTGATTGGGCGTTGAGTGTTGCTCGAAAGGCCAACAATGATTTGCGAACTGTTATTGGTGGTTTCTACCAATACACTTTGGATTGGTGGTACAGACAGCGCATATTGCTTCACCAACGAATCATTCAATGATGCCGCCATTTGTTCAACTTTAAGTGTTTCACGTTGTACTAATCCGTAGCCAGTATCATCTTCGAATGCGAGCTCGATCGTGATGAAGTTAGTAGAAATCTCTGGGAAAAATACCGACTTAAGTTTGCCAGTTATTAGCGAACCGCCAACTAGAATACACAGGGAAAAAAAGCCAAAAATTACAGCATAACGGTAGCGTATAGCCAGTTGTAAACAGGGTTTGTAGAGATGCCAAGTGATGTATTTGAAACCACGTAGAACACGCTGTTGAATATAGTGCCATACGGCAGGAATACCCCATGCTGAAGTCGGTTCCATTTTGACTCGGGCAAGGTGAGCTGGGAGAATTAATTTGGACTCAATGAGTGAGAAAATCAGACAGAAAGTTGCAGCCATGGCAAATTGCGCAAAGATCTTACCGAGTTCCCCTTCGATTAAGCTGAGAGACATAAAAGCGACGATGGTCGTCAACACACCAAATGTGGTTGGTGTTGCCACTTTTTGCGCGCCAGCGATGGTTGACTCAACGGAAGCTCCGTGTTTCTCTCTTTGTTCGTAAATACTTTCACCAATGACGACGGCATCATCAACGACAATTCCGAGGGCCATGATGAAGCCAAAGGTGGTTAATTCATTAAGGGTGAGCCCAAAGAAAGAATCGCCCATAAGGACCATTGCACCGGCAAACGTAACAGGTAGGCCAACGGCAACCCAGAAAGCCACACGTATGTTTAAGAGCAGTGCCAATAAAATAACAACGAGAGCGATACCTTGAGCACTGTTCTTAAGTAGCAAAGATAAACGGTTTTTAATCGGCTCACTTTGATCATTCCATTGGGTCAGGTGGATACCGTTCGGCAGAGTCAATTGGTAAGCATCAACGATGGATTTGGTCTCTTTGGCTAGCTGGTTGATGTTTGATTGACCATACATTTTCACCTTTAATCCCACTGATGGATGGCCGTTATAACGAGTAATGATGCCGTCGTCGTCAAATCCTAATTCAATATGTGCCACGTCGGACAAGAGTATGGTTTGCCCTGTTGCTGTGCGTTTAATTGGCAGCGAAGCGAACTCTTTCGCGCTTCGGTGTTGCTGGTCCGCTTTAAGAACTAACGTCCCTTGAGAACCTTTGAGCTGGCCGGCCGTTTGGGTTAATGATTCTGCTCTAATTTGGCTGACAATTTGCTCCATCGTGAGACTGAAAGCTTGCAATTTTGCCTCGTCAATTTCAATCGAGACCTGCTGAGATTTTCGGCCAATGTAATCAACCTTTTGTATCAAAGGAGAGTTTAGGAGCTTGTGTCGTAACTCGTCTAAATAACGCTGTAATGCACCGATAGGCACGTCACCAAACAGGTTAATTGAAACTACCTCTTCAAGGTCGGCTTGACGCGTGATCACTGGTTTTTTTGCTTCACTAGGTAAATCGCCAATAGCATCAACCACACTTTTTACATCTTGTTGCAGTTTGTCGAGTGAATAGCCACTCGACTTAGTGATGGTTACCGTTGCACCGTCACTATTTGAACTGCTGTGTATCTGTTTGATGCCTTCTACACCTAACAATGAATCTTCTATTTTTATCGCAATGCTTTCTTCAGCCGAGCGGGCTGAGCCACTTTGATATTCGACACTTACCGTAATATTGGTTGGGGGGAGTGAGGGGAAGCTTTCTACCCGTGATTGGATAACCGAAAAACCGCCCGCGACTATGATCAAAACCATTAAAAGATTTGCAGCAACAGGATTGTGAACAAACCATGCGATAACGCCTTGAGTTTTTAGGTTATTGTCCATCATTCACCTCTTTAAGTGATTTGTCCCCAGAGGCAGGAGTCGGGAGGCTCCGATTTAATGCGAGTTTGTCCGTGTCGTCAGCCTGAGAGCTATCCGAAAGTGCTAATACTTGCATTCCCTCCACGTAGCTGGACAACGGCTTTACAACCAAAGTGATGTGTTGATTTAGGTTGCCCTGTTTAAAACCAATCGCATCGATATCTTGAAACAGTGATTGAGTCTTGTGACGATGAAGTTGACCTTCTTTGACGTACCAAATATTGCCGTCTGCAGTAATGGAAGAGGATGAAACTACAAAACTATCTGAGTAGCTCTTACCTTGAATGACAACTTTAACAAAGCTCCCGATCAGTAAAGGCTCTGGCTGTTGAAGAGGGGAGTCTATTTTTAATATGAGGTTACGCATACGTGTTGATTGTTCCACGAGCAGTGAAAGGTGACTCGCCCGTGCTGCCCATTGTTGCCCTGAATCTGAATTTGATGCTGACTGAATTGTCACCGACAGTGCACTCAAATCGGAGGGGAGCTGTTGCCAGTCGCGTTCTGTGAGCTGAAGATGTACTTCAGCAGTTTCTATGGATTTGATCTGTCCCAACGAGGTTCCGGATGCAACAACACTGCCTGTGGTGACGTTGCTTTGGCTGACAATGGCATCAAAAGGAGCATGGATACTCGTGTTATTTAGTTGTTGCTTAGCATCTTCAACTGCTTGTTGTGCGGCGTTTAATCGTGCCTTTGCTGCTTTAAACTGAGGTTCTCGCAAAGCGAGGGGGCTCGGTGCCTCTTCTATACCTGAAGTTTTCCATTCTTTTTGAGCACGTTGATGTTTGCGTTGTTCTTGGAAAAATGAAAGTTGTGCGTTAGCTAGTTCTTTTTCTGCGTTAGCCAGTAGTACTTGGTAACTGGAATCGTCAATGTGAAATAGCAGATCACCTTTAGAGATTTGTTCACCTAGTTGAAATTTTTTTGCTTTTGAAAGAATCACTCCTGAAACCTGGCTCGTGAGCGTTAAAGTTTCTTCTGGAATTACCTGCCCGTAACCTTCAATGGTAGAGCGGTGTTGCCCGGCAGCAATGTCGACTGTGGTGACTTTGATATATTGTCGAGGCTGAGCTTCCAGCGCTAACGTTGTTTCTTCGGGGATTGACTTCATGATGTACATCGCGGTGGCAATGATACTGAGCAAGCCCAAAGCCGTAACAAGTATCTGTTTCATTTTAAACCCCCATTCCTAATGCTAACCCTAAGGTAATTCTGTTTGAGAGCCGAGTACGCTGAGTATTAAGCAACTGGATTTTAGATTGGTAAATAGATTGTTGGGCGATAAGCAGTGCCAAAACGTCACTGGCTCCTTCCTGATAAAGGTTTTGATAGTTTTTCATACTAGCCTTGGAGAATGTAAAAGCATCTCGATAATGCTGTTCTTGTTGTTTGAGGTAGAACTCTTTGTCTAGTGCATTTCCTACCTCATTGATGGCAACCAATAGTTTCTTTTGGTAATCAACAAAGCTCTCTTCTGCTTGAAGCTGAGCTATTTTTGCTTGGGTTTGTAGTGATGATTGGTCAAGAAGAGGTGCGCTGATCCCCCCAACGAGATTCCACAGGGAAGGATTGTCGATAAGCTGGTTTGGTGTTGAACCGCTACGATAAACAGAGGCAGACAGCGTGAATTTAGGCAGTAGATCTTTGTAAGCAACTGCCGCGCTTTTGTCGGCGGCGAGCACTTGCTGATAAGCGGCAAGGAGGTCAGGACGTGATCCAATCATTTCTCCGGGAAGACGTAATGGCGGAGCTTCAACTTCTGGGATCGTGAAAATCATTCGGTTAAGCTGGGTGTCGCTCTTACCTCGTAAGGTATTAAGGCCTCTGATTGCGATAAGCTGATCTTGTTCTTTAGCCGCTAAACTCGCTCTTACTCTGGATGTTGCAGCACGAGCGGTGTCGAGGTCTGCTTGTTCTTTAAACCCATCGAGCACTTGCTCTAGTACAATATTCTCAGTGTTTGAAAGGCTTTGTAGCCAGCGTTGTTCAACCCCGATCACTCTTGCTCTGTAAGCAACATCAAGCCACGCCTCTATTACGCGAGCCGCGAGAGAGTTTTGTGCGTAAGCATAGTCGAGTTGTGTTGCCTGTTGTTTCGCGTTAGCTGCGCTTGCTGAGTCAGCTAAGCGTCCCCAAACATCAAACTCCCAACTTAAATTCAAAGACAGTTTGTGACTGTTCTGAATTTGACTTGTTTTTTGTCTAGAGGCTTGAAAGTCTGTATTTAAAGAAGGTTGAAGGTATTGATCACTTTGAGCCGCTAATAGTTCAGCTTGCTTCAAGCGAAGTGCAGTTTTATGTAGGTCGTGGTTATTGGTGAGGGCTTCTTGAACCAGATCGGCGAGAGCTTGATTGTTGAACAGCGAGAGCAATTGTGTCGACATCGTAGTGTTTACGTATCGTTGAGAGCTTTCCCATTGCTCGGGAATCTGGGTTGTATTGTTCAAACTGGCTTGCGGCGTTGGTGATAGAGAAGCGCAACCCGTGAGATAGGTCAGACTACCCAGTAGTAATAACGCGGATAGGGGGTGGTGTGTGTTCATGCTGTCTTACTCTAAGGTATTTATCTATAGATATACCTAACAGCGAGTAAATTGGAGGTGAAATGAGTGTTTGGTTATTGATTAAAATTGGATATGGATATGGGCTAGTAAAGGGTTTATGAAAGAACTTCTGAAAAAATAAAAGCCACTGAAATCAGTGGCTTTCTAGACTTGTCCGTTTTATCTAATCAGGCCATACATGGAATGTGCTGACCTCATACCCCTCGAATAGCAGGCTCTATTAAAAGAAAGGGGTGACATCAATTTCAGCCTTCGTAGGAGAAATTGCTTTTACAATCGTATGCCAGCTGTGTTTTAAATCCACATACTTGACGTCAATGAAACGTTTATTCTTTCGTGAATAGAAGCACTTAACGACAGGCTCAACAGGAGCATCATCATTCGATGACCATACGATTCCAAGATGGCCATTGCTCAGCTCAACGATGGCCCCAATAGGGAAAATACCAATGCAATTAATAAATTTGTACACCAATTGCCGGTCTAAGTGATTAGGTGTCATACCTAACATTATTTTAAACGCTTCCGCTGGGCTCATTCCACGTTTGTAGCAACGGTCAGCCGTCAATGCGTCATAGATATCGACGATACAAGCCATTCGGCCGTGCTGCGGAATTTGCTCGCCACTCAATCCATTAGGGTAACCTGTACCATCTAACTTTTCATGGTGCATTAAACATACATCACGGCTAATTTGACTTAAGCCTTCGATTTTTTTGATGATAGGTTTAGCAAATACTTGGTGTTGCTTGATGTGAGCGAATTCCTCCTCGGTTAAACGAGAAGGCTTGTGCAAAACATTATCATCGATATGCACTTTACCGACATCATGAATAATCCCACCAATAGCCAATGGCTTTAATCGGTCTTTGCCAAAACCCAAATGCTTGCCAAATGTGACCAAAAGTGTGGCGACATTAACGGAATGTTCAAGCAAATAGGCATCTTTCTTACGTAATGCAGAAACACATTGCAAGGCATCTGAATTGATCAGTGCTGATTCAATCAGCTCATCCGCCCAACCATCCAGTTCATCCGAAACAAACGTATGCGAATCAAATGTTGCCGTAATAATTTTCTGAGCAAGACCGCGCGCTTCTTGGATGATTCGCTCTGCATTTTTTTGTCTTACTTCTCGAGAGACCAATTTACTTGGAGAATTTTTACTGCTCTTTTGTTGTTCCTCACTCGTTTCGTCATCAGGAACGGGGTGAAATTTACAACCTTTAGCAGAGAGCTTCTTGTCAACCCAGACATACTTAATGCCTTTATTAACTAATGTATCAATTCCTTTTTTTGAAGACACGCGTCCAGCGTTAGATAAATAAACACGCTCACTTTTCTGAATTGATGTAACAAACATTCCCACAACCAATGTGTTTATGGAAATTTTTACTGAGTCTTTAAGGTCGAACTGCATTAAATTCAATTAAGTGTTGTCAAAAACAGTGTGATTCTAATCCAATTTCGCGACGAATCTAGTCAAATTGTTGATTTATTTACTCAAAACACCTGAAATTAATCGTGAAACACGTGAAATCAATAGCAAAACACATGAAATTAAAAACAAAAGGCCGAAATGTCACAGAGTTATGCTTCGATCTTAGCGATATTGTTTACAACGGTTAAGTGGCAGTGGTGTAGTAATAAGCGTTCTTTTCTAATCGAAGTGTCTATCTAAAGGGCTCTGTAGAAAGGTACTTTGTATTGTGGATGTGACTTAAGAGGTGAGGTAGGGAGGTTGCCACCTATTAATAAAAAGATAAAACGTTAGATATTAAAAAAGCCACTGAAATCAGTGGCTTTTTAGAGTCAACCCATATCAGAATGGATTAAAATTAGCTGATAAAAGTTGACGTACTCTTCGATTTCTAATCGATTTCTTTGTCTTTAGTCATAGATAAAAGCCAAAGAGATACGGCTGCAACACCTGCAAAGCCACCAAGAATGATAACTGGCATAGCGCTGTAACCTAGGATGTGCCAAATTACGTTCTCTAAAGTACTCATTCAATCGCTCCTTATTGCCAGCCTTCAACGCCGTGCATGTCTGGTAGTTTGTGTGCGATACCTTTGTGACAGTCTACACACGTTTTTTCACCAGAAGCTAGCGCTGTCGAGTGTTGTTTCGCACTACGAGGGCTCTGCTCTGAGAAGTCCATGTAATCGAACTGGTGACAGTTACGACACTCAAGTGAATCATTCTTTTTCAATCGAGCCCATTCGCGTTCTGCTAAGTGAGCACGACGTGCTTTGAACTTTTCTTCAGTATTGATGGTTTTCGCAATAAAGTGTGCGTATAGCTCTTTAGAAGCCTGAACCTTACGAACAATTTTATCTGTCCACTCATGAGGTACGTGACAGTCTGAACAGATAGCACGAACACCAGAACGGTTAGAGTAGTGAATTGTTTCTTGGATTTCAGCAACGATAGGTGCGTGACAACCAGAACAGAACTCTTCCGTATTGGTTGCTTCCATACCCGTGTTGAATGCACCCCAGAACAAAAGACCACCCGAGAAACCCAAGAACAAAACAACGCCTACCGCTGCTTTACTTGGTGTCGCGAGTCTTTTCCAAAACGCTTTAAGTAATTTTATCATATATAGCCTCTCTTACAGTCCGGCTACGATTAACGCAGTGAATCTACAGGTTTGAACTCGTTCTCAACTAGCGGTTTAGCATTAGCTTGAGGTACGTGACACTGTAGACAGAAGTAACGACGAGGTGAAACATCAGCAAGTACCGCATCTTCGCGGTTCATGTAGTGAGTTACACTCACTTTAGTTGCACCCATTTCTTTTGCGTTTTTCCAGCTATGACAAGCAAGACACTTGTTAGCGTTAAGAGACACTTCATAGCTACGAATAGTATGAGGTACTAAAGGTGGTTGGTATACGTAGTCACTCTCAAGTACTTGGTCACGAGGAAACTTTTTGAAGTCATCTGCTGCGCGAGTTGCTTCAAGTTCACTTGCACCACGTAGAGATTCTACGCCACCAATGCCGCCTGGGTTATCCAGCTCAGCTTGAGCTTGAACTGCACCAGCTAGCAAAAGACCAGCTGATAGTAGGGCAGTAATCAGTTTTTTCATGGTTAATTTCTCCGCCTAAAGGCTAATTCTTTGAGTGGACTACTTCCTTCAAAAAGTGATGAAAAAAGTAGTCGCAATATTAAATACGTTAGATCTTGTATCTAGGTTCGAAAAGCGCTTGGCTCTTAAGAAACCTTAGTGATCTTAACTGGACACTTCTTGTAATCCGTCTGCTTAGACAGAGGATCCGTTGCATCCAAGATCAACTTGTTGATCAGAATTCTTGCATCAAAGAATGGTACGAATACCAAGCCTTGTGGTGGACGGTTACGACCACGAGTTTCAACACGAACGCGTACTTCACCACGTTTGTTTTCGATAAGAACTTCATCACCACGGCGAAGGCCACGAGCTTTAGCATCAGCAGGGTGGATGTAACAAAGTGCATCCGGTACTGCTTTGTAAAGTTCTGGTACACGACGAGTCATAGTACCTGTGTGCCAGTGCTCAAGAACACGACCTGTACATAGCCACATGTCGTATTCGTCGCTTGGTACTTCTGGTGGCGCTTCGTAAGGAGCATTGATGATAAGAGCTTTACCATCTGGCTTACCGTAGAAATCCCAACCAGAACCTTTCTTAGCGTATGGATCTGAACCTTCTTTAAAGCGCCACAGTGTTTCTTTACCGTCAACAACAGGCCAACGTAGGCCGCGGACTTTGTGGTAAGTGTCGTAAGGTGCTAAATCGTGACCGTGGTCGCGACCAAAGGCTGCGTATTCTTCGAATAGACCTTTTTGAACGTAGAAACCTTGAGCTTGAGCATCGTCGTTAAGCTCTTGTGCTTCAGACAGTGGGAATGCATCAACGTTGCCGTTTTTGTACAGCACGTCGTACATCGTTTTACCACGATACTCAGGTGCTTTAGCTAGAAGCTCTTCGCCCCAAACTTCTTCAACAGTGAAGCGTTTAGAGAACTCCATGATTTGCCATAGGTCAGACTTTGCTTCACCTACGGTTTTAACTTGTTGGTACCATGCTTGTGTACGACGCTCAGCGTTACCGTAAGCACCTTCTTTTTCAATCCACATTGCTGTTGGAAGGATAAGGTCAGAAGCTTGAGCTGTTGCTGTTGGGTACGGGTCAGAACATACAATGAAGTTGTCTGGGTTACGGTAACCTGGTAGACGTTCAGTGTTGATGTTTGGACCAGCTTGCATGTTGTTGTTACACATTACCCAGTACGCGTTGATCGTACCATCTTTTAACGCACGGTCTTGCGCAACAGCGTGTTTACCCGGTTTAGGTGGGATAGTGCCTTCTGGAAGCTTCCAGATGTCTTCTGCAATCTTACGGTGTTTAGGGTTAGCAACCACCATATCTGCCGGTAGACGGTGAGAGAACGTACCTACTTCACGAGCTGTACCACATGCAGATGGTTGGCCAGTAAGTGAGAATGGGCTGTTACCTGGAGTAGAAATCTTACCTGTAAGAAGGTGGATGTTGTACACAAGGCTGTTCATCCATACACCACGAGTATGTTGGTTCATACCCATAGTCCAAAGTGACATTACTTTGATGTTTGGATCTGCGTATTGCTTAGCCAGCTTGATAAGGTCATCTTGAGATACACCTGACATTTCAGATGCTTTTTCAACGGTGTATTCAGCAACAGAAGCTTTGTAGTCTTCGAAGCTGATATCAGTCATTTTACCTGAGTTAGGGTTCGCAGCGGCTTTCTGTAGTGGATCATCGTCACGAAGGCCGTAACCGATGTCTGTCGTTGCTTGCTTGAAGTTCGTGTGTTTGTTCACGAATTCCCAGTTGACCGCATCGTTTTGAATGATGTAGTTAGCGATGAAGTTAGCAATCGCAAGATCTGATTGAGGTTCGAAGATGTAACCTGTGTCTGCAAGCTCGAAAGAACGGTGGTAGTAAGTAGACAGTACGTTTACTTTAACGTGTGGGTGGCTTAGACGACGGTCTGTAATACGAGTCCATAGTACTGGGTGCATTTCTGCCATGTTTGAACCCCACAGTACGAATGCATCTGCGTGTTCAAAGTCATCGTAACAACCCATTGGCTCATCGATACCGAAAGTACGCATGAATGCACCTACCGCAGATGCCATACAGTGACGAGCATTTGGATCGATGTTGTTTGAACGGAAGCCCGCTTTCATCAGCTTAACCGCTGCGTAGCCTTCCATTACTGTCCACTGGCCTGAACCGAACATACCAACGCCTGTTGGACCGTTCTTCTTCAGAGCGGCTTTCCATTTCTCAGCCATTACGTCGAAAGCTTTGTCCCAAGATACTGGTGCAAAATCACCATCCTTGTGGAACTCACCATCTTTCATACGAAGAAGAGGTTGTTCAAGACGGTCTTTACCGTACATGATTTTTGAAAGGAAGTAGCCTTTAATACAGTTAAGGCCTTTGTTTACCGGTGCTTCTGGATCGCCTTGAGTCGCGACCACTTTACCGTTTTGAGTACCAACTAGTACCGAACAGCCCGTACCACAAAAACGACAAGGCGCTTTATCCCACGTGATTTTTGTTTGATCAGAGCTAGCAATCAGGTTGGTTGCTGTTGCTGGTAGAGTTACACCTGCAACGGCTGCCGCTGATGCAGCTGCGTTTGCTTTCACAAACGCGCGTCTTGTCATTTTCATACTTCACCCTCAAGTTGAGAATTGTTGCTTCCAGTTTCTAAATCCGTTTCGTCTAGTCCAGTCTCGATTTGGTGGTAAACCAAAGCTGTCCCTAAAACGTTCGTAATATTATTAATTTCTTCGATGGTGTCCGTAACAAAACCTTGGTTCTCGGTTTCTAGGACCACGATGATTTTGCCTTCAGGGCTACTGCCGTAGATTTCCGCATTATCGTATTGCTCGATTTGTGCTTTGATCTCGTCTAGATGCTCTGGGCTCACATGCACGACTAAACTTGATATATGCACTTCATTTAGTGCCATAAATTGCTCTCGTTATTTTTGTTTTATGCATTACTCACAAGAATAGCCGAAGTAGGGCAAACTGCTACGCAGGCTCCACAACCGCTACACTCATCTAACTCGATTTTTGGTAGAGCAACACTGCCTGCTCTAAGTTGAAATTGAATCGCCATAGGTTCACACATGTCGCCACAGCTTCGGCATTCAACATTTTGTTGGGCCAAGCATTTATCAGAGATAGTTGCTTTTGCCAGCCAAGGCGTTTCTTCCTTGGGTTTAAAAATTGGCTCTGGACAAACGTCTGCACATTGATAACAGAATGTACATTCGTCTTTTGAGAAGTCGACAGTAGGAAAACCACCGTCGCCGACAATGATGATGTGTGTCTCGCAACTTTCGATGCATTTACCACAACGTGTACAATCATCTGCGAAGCTTTCTAGACTTTTAATCCAAGGCAATCGAATTTGGCTTGAATCTACTTTTCGCCTAGAAAATAGGCGTCGTCTCGATAGGTCTACCACTAAATGCCTACTAATGTTGCTAAGATGTTGTAATTGTAGATCATTGTTTCGTTAATATCTTGTCATTTATCCTCACAAGTAGTGTAGTTTTAGAAATATTTGTATAAATACCCCTTAAGGGCTAAATAGGATCCTATATTGTCTTAGATCAATAAATTATGAAGCGTTTGGTCACATATTGAATGGAGCTCTGTTTTTTGATGTGTGACAATAGGTTCCCGATAGCCATTTTTATACCTTCAGGATATTAACTTTGCTTATTAAACCTGTTTCATCTGTGACGAGTACAATAGCTAAATCATTGCTATTTATATTGCTCCTTTCAGTTGCCACCACCGGTTTTGCTATTTTTACATTGGCGTCCAGCCTTAATGATGCCGAGGCGGTTAATGTAGCTGGCTCGATGCGCATGCAAAGCTACCGTTTAGCGCATGATATTCAAATAGAATCAGTGGATTACGATTCTCATATTCGTGAATTTGAAAGTTCCCTTTATTCCACATCGATGACTAATTTGGTGAGTTGGGAAGTGCCAACTGATATTACAAATGATTATTATTTAATAATTGGCCGTTGGCATGAATTGAAGCAGGTCTTAAATAGCGAAGATAGAAAACACTACCTGGTACTTGTTGAAAATTTTGTTATTGAAATCGACCGCTTTGTTTTTAAGTTACAAGAATTTTCAGAAAATAAATTAATTAAATTGGCATGGGCTGGTGGTATAGGTCTAGGTGGAATACTCGTCATATCTCTTTTTGTTGTTCATTTTGTACGTAAACAAGTTGTTAAGCCTCTACACGCTCTCGTTAGAGCTAGCCAGAGAATAAAAAATAGTGATTTCGAGGTTAAGTTGGAGGTTACCAACAATAATGAACTGGGCATTTTGACCAAAACATTTAACTCGATGGCGAAAGATTTAGGCGTGCTGTATCGAAACCTTGAAGATGTTGTCGATGCCAAGACGGTTGAGTTACAAAATGCCAACCAATCATTGCAAGCACTCTATTATTCTTCTCAAGAACTCACGGTAACGCGTGTTGCACCGGAAAATTTCCGAGCTATTTTGCAGCACTTGGTCAGCCTAGAAGGGATTGAATCGCTAAGGTTAGAAATAGTCGATAATTCGGGACGTTCTTTGATTATGGATGAAGGTTACGACCCGACTTGCGATTATGAAAAGTTTGAAATGAAACTGGATGATAACGAGCTTGTTTTGGGCTATCTGTATTGCTCATATCATCATGGTCATTCAACTAAGACGCTAATTGAGAGTTTTATTCAACTGTTATCGAGAGCTATCTACTATAATCGCGCTCAAAAGAAAGCTGAGCAGCTTATTATTATGGAAGAGCGAGCGACGATTGCGCGTGAACTGCATGATTCATTGGCCCAATCGCTGTCGTATTTAAAAATCCAAGTGACATTGTTAAAGCGTGTTATTGGTAAACTTCCGGAACACAAACATCGAGAGCAGTCTGAGCAGATAGCATCTGAGATAGGGAATGGGTTAGCCGGTGCCTATACTCAATTGAGAGAGCTACTCACCACATTTAGGTTATCCATCAAAGAGGGTAGCTTTGGAGATGCTCTGAGCACCATGCTAGAGCAACTTAGTGAAAGAACCGATGCGAAGATTAAATTAACTAATAACCTTTCATCGCTAGAGCTTGATGCGCACAGTCAGGTTCACTTGCTTCAATTGATTCGTGAAGCAACAATAAACGCAATAAAACACGCCAATGCCGACTTGATAGATGTATGCTGTATCGATGAGGACGGACAAGTATTAGTCGTGATTAAAGATAATGGAGAAGGCTTTGACCCAAGTAGTTCGAAGATGAACCACTACGGAATGAGTATTATGCAGGAGCGTGCGGCAAGACTGAATGGTGACTTAACGATTGAAGCGGCTCAAGGTGAGGGCTGTACAGTCATATTGAAATATAAAAGTTTAAAGGAAGTTAAAGTTGACGATTTGTAAAGTAATGTTGGTTGATGATCATCCATTGATGCGCAGAGGTATAAGCCAATTACTGAGCTTTGAAGATGAATTTGAAGTGATTGCAGAAGCAAGTAACGGTACTGAAGCGGTCGCTCTTGCCCATGAAGAAGAACCTGATTTGATCCTGTTGGATCTGAATATGAAAGGCATGTCTGGGCTAGATACTCTGAAAGCACTTCGAACTGATGGTTCAAGCGCTAACATCGTTATTTTAACGGTTTCTGATAGCCCTGCGGATATCGAAGCGATTGTTAAAGCGGGCGCTGATGGTTACTTACTGAAAGACACTGAACCCGATGAGCTGATTGAACTGCTTAAGCAAGCACATAGCGGCGATAAGGCATACAGCACTGTGGTAGCTCGCTATTTGAATGATGCTGACAGTCGAAATGATATCTTCGACCAATTGACTGAACGTGAAATGCAAATTCTTCAAGAAGTCGCGAAAGGTTATCGTAACAAGCAGATCGCCGATCACCTGTTTATTTCTGAATCGACAGTTAAGGTACATATGAAGAGTTTGTTGAAAAAGTTGCAAGTGCCCTCTCGTACCGCAGCAACCGTTCTTTATTTAGAACGTTATGGTGACATGAAGTAGGGCTTGTTCTTTTTAAGTAATACTATTTAAAGCCGTGCTGTTTCAATCCCTTGTGACATTTTTAGTATCAAGCTCCAATAGATAGAGTTTTGAATTCTCTAATTAATATGACGCAAAAAAGGCGCTGAACTCATTAAGTTCAGCGCCTTTTTGTTAGGGCATTTTATATCGGCATCTCTATCTTAGCTTGTATCAGTCTAGATAGAGTGTTTCTTTAAGTTAAGCTGCCATTGGAACCAATACCAGCGTACCAAAGATAACCGTGATAAGACCACAGATTACTGGAACAGAAGTACGTTTTACAACTTCAAACGGGCTGATTTTACCCATACCCGATGTCGCAACAATTACGCCAGATACTGGAGAAATGGTACGGCCTAGGTTAGATGCTTGAAGCATAGGGATGATTAGGAACGCTGGGTTCAAGCCCATTTTCGCCGCTAGTGATGGAGCCAGTTCTACGAATGCATAGAAAGGCGCGTTACCAGAACCTGTCGCGATAGCTGCAGCAACCGTTAAACCTGTTAGGATAAGCATCAATGCGATACCGCCTGCGCCTGCAGATTCAGCAAGACCGATTAGGTTATCAATCGCACCGATAGACATTAGACCTTGAGCAAATACGCCCGCCGCAACCAACAACATTACCACGCCTTTGAACGCGTCAGCCATGCCTTGGTAGCAAGAATCTAAGTCTTCTAATGTTTTCTCGCCGTCAAACTTCTTAACAACGTAATCGATAACTGCGCCCACGAAGATAGAACCTACAACAATGGTGTAGATATCAAGTGAAAGCCCTGGAATCGTGCGGCCGTTGAATAGGAAAACGCCGATGATAGGTAGGAATGGCAGTGCAGCGTAGAAAGCCGGTGCTGTTGTTTCGATTTCAGAAACGTCTACTTTTTCCATTGGCGTGTTTTCTTTTTTATCTAGGTATTTGTTCCAGAAGAAAGCCGCGCCAGCCATCACGATGATTGCACAGATAGAAACAGGCAATACTGTTTGAACAGCAAACACATCAAGAGACATGCCTGATTTTTCAGCTGCGATAACCACATCACCAGAGGTTGGTGAAAGAATGATGGCTGCAGGTGATGCACAAACGGCAACCGCTGCTGGGCGTGAAATACCCATCGCCGTCATCATTGGGAATAGTGTCGCCATCAGTAACACACCAAGGCCTGTTGCAGAACTTACTGCTAGAGACATTAGACACGCTACGATGTAAGCCGCAACAAGAAGTACATAGGGAGATTTAATAGCAGCAAGCGGTTTAGAGAACTGTTTCACTACTACGTTGTTAGCACCAATGTGCGTCATGTAAGAAGCAAAACCACAAAGAAGCATGATTTGCATGCCTAGGCCGCCTCCACGGTACTGAAGCATGTACTTAACAAATTCGAGTGAGTCGGTAACCATGTTACCTGTTGAAGCGACCTTAGCTGGTAAGACTGTGTGACCAATAAGGCCAGTAATAAGAAGTAGGGCAAGGCCAGCAGTTAGTAATACGCCTGCCGCTTTATAACCTTTCACAATAAAGTAACCAACAGCGATGGTAATTACTAATCCGATCAAGAGCTCTAACATAGAAATCTCCACAAAGTTTAAAAATATAAGAAAGTGTTTCAGAATATGACAATGAATGTACAGAAAACTGCACTGTGGCACGAGGCATAGTTGAGGTTGGTATGATCTAAGACAAACATTTTTTTCGATGTTAATTGTGGTTGTAAATATTGATTAACCACTGTTGTTTGGATGTTAATAAACAAATTTTGTGACTCCCTAGAATATAACTTGGATCACCTTTGCTTGTTTTAGTTTCATATGATGGGATTGTTTTATAAGGCGTGGGTGTTTGTTGTGTTGAAAAGAAACGTGTAACGAAATGGGTGTTTATCTGAGAAAGGCGGTGAAAGTGGCGGTTTTTTATAAGTAGAATGAGCAGATATAAGTTTGTACAAAAGACAAACCCTGCGTTGAGAGCAGGGCTTTTATTGAATCAGTACTGAGTGACTGGTTAGGCAATGTGCGTCATTTTATTAAGCACAAAGGTTTCGATACAGTCTTCAGTCGCAGCCATGTACTCAGCGATGTGTTGGCTCGCTAAGTGTTTCTCTAGGTGAGCTTCAGACTCCCAGTTCTCATGAAAAACGAAGTGGGCAGGGTTACTGTTATCTTGGTGCAGATCGTAATTAATACAGCCGTCTTCAGCACGGGTTTTATCGATCAATTTAATCATCTCTGATTTAACAAGCTCAGTTTTGTCTTCTTTAGAGACGATCGTTGCAATAATAGTCAGTTTGCTCATTTTCAATTCCTTAGGTCTAAACTCAGTAAGTTAAAGTAATATAAGTATAAATTCAGGTTGAAGAAAGAGTTCTGGAATCCAATAACTATGGTTCTTGAAGTCCACAATTTAGACTTGAGAGTCTTTGGCTAATGGCTAATGGCTAATGGCTAATGGCAAATAGGTTACGCTCATAAAAAAGCCCTCATAGTAATATGAGGGCTTCAAATAAGAGTTAAGCAGTGTCGTTACTGGTGCATTAAGCGGACTATCCTGCCTTAAGTATATTGTTCTATCTTAAGCATACTGTTCCACAGTCATTGCCCAATTTTTTTTCTGTTGCTCAAAATTCATTTTGATTTGTTGGTAACGAACTTTAAGTAGAGAGTGTTCGTACTTCTTCACAACATCTTCGCGTTTGCTTTCAAGTAGCTGCTTTTTGACTTCGTAATACTCGTTCATGTTTGATACTAGAGCATCGAATTCTTGTTGAAGTTTGTCTGCGATTTGTTGCTTGTCGGCACGATGCATGATCTTTTGCTGCGTGCGTTTAAGTAACATTGATGCTTCTGCTTTTTCGATACGAGCTTGAGGGGTTTTCTTAAGCTTGCTTGCCAGTCCCATCAAAGAAGCACTCTTGATCAACCATTTTGTAGGATCGTATTGCCACCAGTAGATGCCGTTGCGGTAATCGTTCTCAAAGATGTGGTGGAAGTTGTGGTAGCCTTCGCCAAAAGTGAGTACTGCTAACAAACCGTTATCACGGGCCGTGTTTTTGTCGGTAAAAGGTTGGTTACCCCAGATGTGGGCAAGAGAGTTAATGAAGAATGTTGTGTGGTGGTTAAGTACCAAACGAACCGCACCTACGATTAACAACATGCCAATCACGTCACCGTAAATCACGCCCAATGCAATAGGAACACCGAAGTTCATGATCAACGCCAGAAGAACATAGTGCTTGTGCTGCCACATTACGATCTTATCTTTCTTCAGGTCACGACAGTTTTCATAGTTTTCGTACATTGAGGTACTGTAGTTACGAATCATCCAACCAATGTGCGAGTACCAAAAGCCGCGTTTTGCAGAGTACGGGTCTTTGTCATTGTTATCCACGTGCTTATGATGCACACGGTGATCAGAAGACCAGTGTAACGCGCTGTTCTGCAGGGCAAATGCGCCACCTAATGCAAATAAAAATCTTAGGCTCGAATGTGCTTCAAACGCTTTATGAGACCATAAGCGGTGATAACCCGTTGTGATTGAAAGGTTACAGAACGTAAAACAGATTGCTAGCCATATCCAGTGCTCCATACCATAGCCAAAAAAGTAGCCATAAACGGGAGCCGCAACAACAGCAAGCAGCATACTAAAAGAGAATACAAAAATATTGAGCCAGATTAATGGCGGCTTTTTTGTAGATTGTTTGTCGGCACTATTCATTAGCAAATTTCCATTGAGCTTACATCTGTGCGCTAGAATATCAGCGTACACGTGTAAGTCAATATTGAAAGTGTAAACGTGTATTAGTATGTTTTGCTTAAATATTGTATAAAGGTAGTGTGAAATGTAGTAGCAAGTCATAAATGGAAGTACTAAGGGCTAATAAATGGAAATTAAGGTAGCTGAATATAAAGATTATGAGCGGATTGCCCAATTACACGCGGATAGCTGGAAGCTATATTATCGTGGCATTCTTGCTGATGATTACTTAGAAAATGATGTTTTGGAGGACAGATCTGTTATTTGGCAGACTCGTTTGATTAACCCTCCTTTTAACCAACATGTTTTATTGCTTGAAGAGGGCGGTTTACTGGTTGGTTTCGTCTGCGCGTTTGGTAATCACAACTTTGAGCGTGGCACGTTCATCGATGCGTTACATGTAGATAATGCCTATCGCGGTCGTGGTGTTGGTAAGCGTTTATTGTCTGAATTATCGAAGTGGTTGCAGCAATACTATTCGGATTCAGGTCTGTACCTAGAGGTGATGTCTGAAAATCACCAAGCGATTGCTTTTTATCAAGCGATTGGTGGTAAAGAAGAGCTAGAGCAAGTTTGGAATGCACCATGTGGAAGTCAAGTGAATGAGAAGGTGATTTCTTGGAGCTCTCCCGTTGAACTTGAACAGAAAACAGCAAGCATTGTGTATTCTTAGTCACTTCAAGTTGCCTTGCTCAACAGCTGCCTCTTACTGAAGTTGCTTTAAAGCTGAAGAACAAACCAAAAAGCCCCGAGCATTAAATTGTTCGGGGCTTTTTTGATTAGAATAGACGCTTCAATTATTTGGCGTTTAGTCGCACCATGTGATCTTTTTCATAAAACGAAGAGAGATTAACGCTTGTTCTTCAAGTAACGCTTACGACGCTCTTCTTTTTTCTTAATCTGTTGTTCGGCTTTCAGCGCAGCCGCTTCTTCAACTTCGATCAGTTCTTGTGTGATCATTTCTGGTAGCTCTAACGTTACTTTACCTAAAGTACCATTACGCAGTTCATGAAGTAGGATTTCAGAACATTTGTGAATGTCTATATGACCACCAGCACGAAGTGCGCCACGCTTACGACCAATCGCTTCCATCAATTCGATGTCAGACTCTGGAAGCTCTTCAATTTGGTAGCGTTCTTGCAAAAGATTAGGGTATTGCTTTGCAAGGTACTCGACTGTGTAGAATGCCACTTCATCGTATTCCATTGCCGTATCTTTTACAGCGCCTGTTGCAGCCAAGCGGAAGCCACTGTGTGGGTTTTCTACTTTAGGCCATAGGATTCCAGGAGTATCTGAAAGGATCACGCCATTTTGTAGATTGATACGTTGTTGACGACGAGTTACCGCAGGTTGGTTACCAGTAACCGCGATCGTACGTCCCGCTAAACAGTTGATGATGGTCGATTTACCCACGTTCGGGATGCCCATGATCATTGTACGAATGTTCTTACCCATCTGTTCACGGTGCGGTGCTAACTTACGCACGAGCTCCATAACGTGGTTAACTTCTTCTTTAGCGCTAGTAGTAATCGCAATCGCTTTAACGCCTTGCTCTTTCTCGAAGTGCTCAATCCAACGCTCAGTAAGCTCAGGATCCGCAAGATCGCGCTTGTTCAACACTTTTACACAAGGCTTATCGCCGCGCAGTGAAGAGATCATTGGGTTTTCACTACTGAACGGGATACGAGCGTCCAGTACTTCGATGATCACATCAACCTGTGGGATAACTTCTTCGATTTCTTTGCGGGCTTTATGCATGTGACCCGGAAACCATTGAATAGACATAGAGATAAACCTTGATAAATATATTTGCTGCACATTGTAAGGGTTGGATGATACGTGTAAAGGTATATCTCTCCCGACCTTCAATGAGCTCAGTGAGTTTGCTTGAAGTATAGGCGACTTAGTGATGTTTATTTAACTTAGACTGACCTAATGAAGGTGAAATCCATTACTGTTGTGAAGTATAAAAAGCCGCAATATCTTTCAAGTCTTGATCATTGAGTTTACTCAGTTGTGTTTGCATCATCTCAGCGTAAGCGCCTTGTCTATCACCGTTTTGGTAAGCTTTCATTGTGTTATAGAGGTAAGTTGAATCTTGGCCAGAAAGTTTTGGGTAAGCAGTGTTACTTGTTTCACCCGTGGGGTTATGACAGAAAATGCAACTTGGTGACTTCATTTTACCCAGTTCAGGATCGCCAAAATTAGAGGCATGAAGGCTAGGGGAAAGAGTGAGTAATAGTAAAGTGAAGGAACGGTAAGTCATGCTTTTGCTCCGGTAAAAACATAACAATAAAGCTTACCCTAAGGGGAAGCTCAACTCCGAATTGCTTTAGATGCTTTATGCTTTAGATATTTTAGAAGCTAATAGTGTTGACAGTTACAACTGACTTCGTTCTGTTAGGCGAGTAGAGGGCTTAAGAAGTGATGTTTTGTGAGTTCAAAAATTCTATTCGTACCTTAGAGGGCAGAATGTAATTAAGTCACTGGTGATATGATTTAAACTTCGTTGTTCAGTCTAACTGTGATTTTATGACGGAGGGGGATAATAGAAGATCACCTTTTCAAGGGGCTAAATTATAATACGATCTGTTGTAAAAATAACTGCAATCCAGTGTCTCTATATTTGTGACTCAAATATTAACTACATGCCTGGTTGTATAATAGTCTCTAAACTATTGATAAAATTTGCTTTTCTTATTGCTTCTTTTCGGTTGGTTACGTTTATTTTTTTATATATATTATATACATGCGTTTTTACTGTACTTTCTGAAATAAATAGTTCACTTGATATCTCTAAATTTGTATCTCCTCTGATAACTCGTTTAAATATTTGAGCTTCTCTTTTTGTAAGGGTAGATAATATTACCTGTGACTTGAATGTTTGGGAGCGCGCATTGGATAATATATGCGACATTAACTTCCTCGGTAACCATAGGTCGTCATCACAAACCGTTTTCAAGCAACGTGTAAGGTGTTCTACAGGAGCATCTTGATAGATTATGCCCTTTATATTAAACATGTTGAATAGTTGCATTACGGTAATACTCTGTCCGGTAATATCAGAGGGAACGTCATAGATTACCCATTTGTTGGACTCTACTTTTGATAAGGTGATGTAAACATCTTTGATGTCAGCTAAGAGTAAGTAACTAATGAGAATGACATCAAACGTCTTGCGATGATTCGAACGTTCAATGCCTGAAATACATTCGCGACTAAAACAAAAGTCACTGTATTTCTCTATTTCTCGTTGAATAAACTGGTTATTTATACCGTTATCGCCAATTAGGAGCATGTGCTTTAAATTATTTTTACTGTTATGCATACTTTACTCCGAAACTGACAAATCGTGTTGTGATTATATGATACTAGGTTTTATATAATTGCGTTGCATATCTCAGGATTTATATAATTACATATTTAAGGCTGCTGTGAAAGGAGGGGTTCTATAGAAATTTGTAATGTATCGTCATATATTCCTCCCGGTTTGTTCTCTGTTTCCCCAATTACAAAACTCAAAGGAATAGGTTGACCGATCGTAGCCGAAATACGCTGAATTTTTGCATCAAGTTGACCGAGGTTTACTCTATCGTTATCTAGGGAAAGTTCGTATGGAATATCCCATTTTGTCTCATCAGATTCATGACGTAGCATGCCTTGATGGGATGATTCCAATACGATGGTATACGCTGTATTACTTTGCACCCATAGGTTCGGTGCAGAACGAATAATCTTGTTTGAATATAATGTTCCTAGATCAAGGTCATAATGCAGTTGAGTTAACCCATAAAAGTGAACTTTTGCAGCTGGTGGCACGGTAACGGATACTGGGAGTGAGCTAGGGCTGATCTCTATTTGTTGGTTGTCTGAGGTATAAGAGGGCGACACTTCTAAAACCCCCCGGTAGGTTCCTGACGCTAGCCACTGTTTGCTTGGGAAACGCATTTGTATGGTTGTCGAAGGTTGACTGTCGGTTAATGATAAATGCCACTGATTCGCGATTGGTACACCCACTTGTCCACTCCACTCGAAGTTGAGTTTGTCTTGGTTTACCCCTTTTAACGTCCGACTGGTATCGTTAAGTTGTAAAACCAAACTCAATTTGCAGGCTTCGCCAATTATATTCGCATCGATCCTATAAGTATTAATTGTTGCGTAATTACCAGTGTTGAAAACGTCGTATTGCGACTGGGATGAGACGGGTTGAATCGTCAATGCACTAGCTTCACATGCTAATACAGAGGATACAGAATTTATGGCGATGAGGAACCATCCTCCCCACCGAAGTTGTTTAATCCACATACACATCTCCTAGTCTGATCAAGTTGTCACTGCGCTCGCTGAGAGTAATGACGGCTGACTCTTGTCCTTTAGTGTCAAGAATCAGTTGATATTTCCCTGGCTTTAACCCAGATATCGCAAATATGCCACTCCGATTGGTAAAGAAGTCAATCGGTAACTGTTTAGCTTCACCAAGGTAATGTGCTACACCAGCGACAAGTGAAATTGGATTGTTACTTTGACGGTCGTATAGCTTACCAATCACGGTTAAGACAG
This sequence comes from Vibrio sp. 10N.286.46.A8, assembly GCF_041470165.1. Classification (NCBI taxonomy): domain Bacteria; kingdom Pseudomonadati; phylum Pseudomonadota; class Gammaproteobacteria; order Vibrionales; family Vibrionaceae; genus Vibrio; species Vibrio sp. 10N.286.46.A8. Next base: position 5,510 of record NZ_JBFRLX010000043.1, on the reverse strand, counting down.
CATCGGAACCAATTTGTAGTTGGAAGCCCCGCTTGTAATCAGGCTTAACCCAAAAAGCACCATCCCCCAAATCATATCCCGGTGGTAAGTTATCGACCTCATAACCGATGACTTGGCTATTATAAGCAACAAGATCAGGGACCATGGCACTGGCATCTCCGTTAAGGTAAACGCGTGCGTACTCTCCATCTTTTGTTGGGTCTAATGCCACGTCATTCTCTGCGAGGCTTTCATGCTTGCTGACAATTGCGAATGCTTCTCGGACTGGTCTGCCGATCGTTACCGATGAACCTGCAAACGCAAGTGCACTGCTGATGGTCACGTCGGTACTGTGGTTTCTTGTGTCACCACTAATGTCGTCAAGTCGCGAGGCATGGGTGGCACTCAATTCGTAACGGTTTGCTGTATAGTTAATACCAGCGTCCATATCGGCGTCCGTTTCTTCATTCGTAATGACACTCGCAAAGCCTGATATCCCTCCGGTGTTACCTATATTATTCTGATAGCTGTAATCTAAGGCGGCTTCTCTTAGCTCTGTACTGTAACGACCGACGACACGAGTTTGTCGGCTAAGAGGCCAACTTATGGTGAGCGTAGTGCTGATGTCATCGTCTTTACTGGCGTGATCTTGATAGCTAACACGGGCACTCCAAGTCGCGTGAGTATCAAACAGTCCGTCCGATAAACTCGGGCTAATTAGCCAATAGTCGTTCTCTTTGTCTATTCCTGAACGGTAATTGACTGTCATGGCGGCACGTAATGATCGACTTAGATAAATCGAACCGAATGCAGAAGCATAATGAGTGGTTAAGTTGATGTCTTTATCGGAGGCGTCAAACCCAGCAACACCAGTAAAATTGTTGCTCAGATACTCATAACTAACACTCAGTTGTGGAGCCAGTGTATTCTTACTGGAAAATTCCGCATCGAATGCAAATTTGTAAGCATCGCCGTTTCCAAATACAGGATGTTCGCTACGTGAAGCATTGAGTTCAGTGACTCCCCATCTAGAAGCGATGAGTGCGGTAGTACCATATTGGTATAAATCTTCACGGGTTTGAAAGTTGGTACCTAACGTTAACCAAGGGTTAATCCCCACATCGACATAACCATGGAAAATACGCTCATCGGTTAGGTATTCTAGTTGTCCATTTTGGAGTTCAGAGGGTGCTCCGTACATAATGCTATATTCAAACTCACCGCTATTGAGCAAGTCGTTACCCGTCGCAATAGAAAACTCGATACGCTCTTCGTTTCCAGAACGATCGGTAATGACGAGTACAATATCGTTACTACCTTGCGCAAGAGGTATATCACTCAGGTTGTAGCTACCAGCGCCTAAAGTTAGTCGTTGGACTGCAATCCCATCTATATAGACATCGACATTCGAGGCTCTTTGAAGTGTGAATGATTGATTGGCTCGTGGTCGTGCATTTCTGGTTGGAATCAGTGTGAAATCTCGAGTTAAGCCAATACCAAGTATATCGGTACTGTCCTGAAAAGATTGGCCACTGTTGTACATATCGCCGAGCACAAGTCGTGTACCTTGCTGTGCAAAGTCAATATTAAGACGAGTTCCTTCTCTCACATATTGTGACTTTTTCGATGAACCATTTTCTAAATAGGATTCATATTCAAAATTGAAAAAACCAATGTTAAGTGCAGAGTCGAATTGACTGCGATAAAGATCTTGCCTTGACGATTTTTGATCGACATATTGGCTCTCATTGGCGGAAAGGGCGACGTTAACGTATCCGCTTAACAGACTTGGCTCAGCATAGTTATAAAAATCATCTGCGCCGTTCATCGAGAGTTGTTGGGTTAAGCTAAATTCTGGCGGAACCGTCACGATACATTCCAACGAAGAAAAGTCGAAATTTAGTCCCAGCCCTACGCTCATAAAGTGGTGCTGTGACAGCATCTCATCGTCTGTCGTGTCATGGAGCTTACCAATACCTTCTTGAGTGACGACAGACGAAAGGAGAGACAGCGTACTTTCCTTTGGCAAAAGAATTTCGTTGTTTGCGGTAATGATAATATCCGCTTCACCAAGAATGGTGTCACTTATCCTTAGTAAAGAGGTAAGTTGAATGTCGCGTCCTGTCGGGTTCAATACCATATCCTGGCCCCAAGTTACAGGGCTTAAGGCGGCACAATAAAACAGTACTAATCCCAAGACATAGAAAACTTGCCACATCTTGTGAGAGGTTTCAGTTTTCATATCCATGATAAGTGCCTACTGGTAAGTAATTTAAAGAAGAAGGCAAAGTAATAGTCGAGCGTGGTGGAATAAACTGTTCACCTAAAGCCTCATGTACCTTTTGGTTCTGAGATTCGAGCCCCTTAAAATGAAGTAACGATGTATAGGTAAATCGCGACCCTGAATTAGTGAGTGTTAGTTTTCCTTGTTCATCTATATGTAAGTTCACGTCAGGCTCTAGCGAGGATGAGTGAATGTGCAACAACGCATTGTAGTGAACTTGCAAATTGATACCGGTTGTTAAACTGGTAGGACTGTCCATTTTTTCGTTGTTTTGACCAATATTTACGGTACTGAAACGAACAAAGTAACTTTGGGAAGTTTCGAGTTGGCGGTTTCCCAACCATTGTATACGGAATACTTGACGTTCACCGGGTGCCAACATAGCGGCAGGTGGAAACACAAACATCACCTCACTCGATAGATCTGATGTTTGGAACGTACCATCAGGTAAGAATTTCAAACGACGAACGTTAGCTTCAAGTGGGAGATCCCGCGTCGAGTTGTTAGTCACAACCAGTTGCGATGTTGCCCTGTGATCGGTATTGAGTTCAATGACGGTTGGAAACAGTGTTATGCCAAGCGCTTGTGCACACAGAAAACAAGAAATGAACCCACCAAAAATATAACGTCTCATTGCTACTGATCCTGCTCGATTTCAATCGATAGCGTCTCTACATTGTAATTTTCAAGTGGCTGCATTTCGAAAAAACGAGTGGAATAGGGAAGAACTAAAGTTCCTGGAATACGTTTGGCGATTTCTACGCCTTTTAAATAGGTTGATTTTTTGCCGTCAGAAATTTTCCATGTCGTATTGGTTAACCGACCATAACTATTACCGCTGTTCAGTACTTCAAGAACCCATTTGTTATTCTTGTTATTTGGTTCGATACTTTTAATTTCTAGTTGAGAGGCAGTGTTCTGAGGTCGCACGTTGATAAGCGTATTAAACTGAAGTAACAGACTCACTTGCCCTTGGTTGCTACTTGCTCTTTGAACTTTCACTTGCTTAACAGCAATACGAAAAGCTTTTGACTCTGTAATGGACGGATCGCCTAAATATCGGACCATAATAGATTGCGAACGTCCAGGCTCTATAATTGCAGTTACTGGAATCACTAGTAGCTCGTCATCTGCAGGCGTCGTGGTCTCTTTTCCGTATTCATTCATAGTCATAAATACTGGAGACAGTTCGACTGTGAGTGGTTCGGTAGACGAATTCTCAACCCTCATTGTCATTTGAGCTCTTTTACCAAGTGGCGTCATCTCCATAGACATCGGCTCTACTTTGAACGCATGAGCTGACAAACAAGTGAGTGACAATAATAAGAGAACAGTCCATTTATGCATGATCCATTTATACATCGCGATGAGCTCCAAATTAAACTAGAGTCGTAATACAACTGAGGTTAAGTTTTAATACAACAAAGGCTTAGATGAAGTCGGAGGCCAAATAATAGCCCCCGACTTATTCAACCTCTAATTTGAGGTGATATTTACGGTTAACGTATCTGAATAACCACCTGCCCATGGGGAGGTTTCTGTTGTCACAATATCAATGGACGCGGCAACACCAGTCGCCAATACTCCTGAACCACCATAAGAGTTACTGATTGAAACGTCATTTAGGCCTGGGCCTCCCGGCGCATTAAGCGTGAAAGGAGCTAAGCCTGAAGGGTTAAATGTTGCTTCGTATGTAAGAGCGTAGTCTTCGCTATCATCGGACTCTAGACCACCCTCAGCACTCGTCAGTGTTACAGTTGCACCATCGACGTCATTACACTTCATGTTAAGGCCACTAACAGAAAGGTTTTGAATTTGAGATACATTACCAAAGTCCATCAGTTGTGTTGAAAGACCAGTAACTTCACATACAGGTGAAACAAAACCAACTAGCTGGACATCACCAGGAGCGGCTTGAACTTGAGCACCAAAAATAGCTGTGACTGTTGCTGCGTAGAGTGTTAGCTTTTTCATTAGAAATTCCTTTATCTTAAATGATTGGCTCGAATACTGCTGAGCGTATGTTGTTCTGCAGATACATTGCAGAGCTTTTACTTGGTCACGCTATGAATCGAAGGGTAAACTTCGATCTCAATAACGTCTTGATAATAACCCGCGAAACGCAAGCTATTTTCGAGTGCTACCCTAAGGCTCCCCTGTTGAGAGAAAGGAATAACACCAGAACTGTTTATCATTACTGGTGAAGTAAGTTGGCTGCTGTGCCTACTTTCATAAAGACGAAGCTCGTCTATTTGTAATGACAGATTATAAGTTTCAATAATATCAACCCCTTGGTGTTGATATTTTAAGCCTCCATATTTTGAATTAATCGTTATACCCAACGGACGGTTACAATACATATTAAAAGGCAATAGTTGCACATCACGGTGTTCCGTAAACTTCATGACATTGCCAGAAAAGAAATTTATTTCGCATCGATCTTTGATCTGGCCATTAATTCCTAACGTTAAGGTGTTAGCACTGGTGTAGAATGAAAGTGAAAGACTAAAAATTAACGTTGAGACGATGAATTTGTGAATAAATACGAATGCTCTAATCATCATTTCACCTCTCATTGATTGAATGTAACCTGTTGCTTAACTTTCAAAACTATAAGTGCTTTAAAAAATGGTGAAGTAGTAAAAAAAGTTTATTATTTAGGCGAAGTATGAGTTTTAGTATGAATTTAAGGTAAGGTATAGAGAGTACATTTTTAGATAATGATTTTGTTTTCAATTGGATAGAAAGGTTTTGACCCACAGTTAAATTTACGAGTGAATTTTTCTTAATTGATAAAATTAGAACTATGGTCTACGGCGTGATTTTTGGTGAATTTTTCGATGGATTATTCTTCCAGGAATATTTTATTTTTAGTTTTATTCACTGGCTTATAATTTGAATGTGACGATTTTTATTTGTAATAGTGAACAGTGGCTATCTATATTGGTTGGTAATTTTCTATTTAAATTAGCCTATTACGATGTTTTTTAGAGTTGATGTGTTTTATTTTTAAATACCGTACGTGTGGTAAATAAAAAATTAAATTATTACTGTTAAATTTTTTGATTTTATTGGGCACGAAAAATTTAATCTCACAAATGAAAATCGAAATTTAACGAAAATTTAATACTTAAACGCAGGTTTAATACATAGAAGGTATTCACATAGGCCAAAACAAGATTGCGTTCTGTTGCAGTTAATTTAGTTGAGTCTATTAGGCAGATTAGTCGGTATAGGTATAGGTATA
>NZ_JBFRLX010000042.1:0-42582 GCF_041470165.1 Vibrio sp. 10N.286.46.A8 | reverse complement strand
ATCTATCACACTGAACAGGGTTATTTAGGTCTACGCTTTTACCCGTGTTAATAACTGATTAACTTCGGAGCGTAATCCATGTTAGGTATCCAGCTTTCTGCTGTTCTCTCTTTATTATTTTTTTCTACGGTAGCAGGCGCTGCCACTTCTCAGTTGGGAGAGCCGCTCAAACTAACCAGTTCATTTGCTGGCTACCTATCGCTGACCATTTTCGTTGTCGCCTACATCGTGGTGATGATGGAAGAATACCTAAAACTCCGAAAATCCAAGCCAGTTCTACTTGCAGCGGGCCTGATCTGGATAATCATTGGTTTTACCTACCAAGAACACAACCTTGTTGAAGTCGCCAAACAAGCGCTCGAACACAACTTACTCGAATACGCCGAACTATTACTCTTTCTACTCGTCGCCATGACATACATTAGCGCCATGGAAGAGAGAAGACTGTTTGATGCGTTGCAAGCGTGGATGGTAGGCAAAGGCTTTAACTTTCGCTCTTTGTTCTGGATAACCGGTATTCTGGCCTTCTTTATCTCACCTATCGCCGACAACCTCACGACAGCTCTACTGATGTGCGCTGTGGTTCTTAAAGTGGCAGGTTCTAACCCTAAATTCGTCAACCTAGCCTGCGTGAATATCGTGATAGCCGCCAATGCTGGCGGTGCATTCAGTCCATTCGGAGACATCACAACGCTCATGGTGTGGCAGGCTGGCTATGTGAGTTTTAGTGAGTTTATTCCTTTGTTTATTCCTTCGGTGATGAATTACCTCGTCCCTGCGTTGATCATGTCTTACTTTGTACCCACCACTCAGCCCGACACAGTCCATCAACACGTTGAATTAAAACGTGGTGCGAGGCGCATCGTATTCTTGTTCATCATGACAATAGCGACCGCTGTTGCTTTCCATGCCGTACTCCACTTCCCTCCAGTAATGGGCATGATGATGGGGCTCGCCTATCTGCAGTTCTTTGGCTATTACTTACGCAAGACTTTGCCCAACTCACTCGCCAAGAAAAAGGCGGTAGCGATCGCCAATAACGATGAAGGCGCCCTGAAACGACTCGGTTCTGTTGTGCCATTCGATGTATTTCGAAGAGTTTCTCATGCCGAATGGGACACGCTTTTGTTCTTCTACGGCGTGGTAATGTGTGTCGGTGGCTTGAGTCTACTTGGTTACTTGGAATTAGCTTCGGGCGTGATGTATAGCCAGTGGGATCCAATTTGGGCCAACGTCATGGTGGGGATCTTATCGGCTATTGTCGATAACATTCCGGTGATGTTTGCCGTGTTATCCATGGAACCCCAAATGTCGATGGGCAACTGGCTACTGATCACCCTAACCGCGGGCGTTGGCGGCAGCTTATTGTCTATTGGTAGTGCCGCTGGTGTGGCATTAATGGGGGCTGCACATGGTAAGTACACCTTTTTTGGCCACTTAAAATGGATGCCAGTAATCATGATTGGTTATGGGGTCAGTATCGCCGCTCACCTATGGCTGAACGGTGATATGTTCTAGTCTAAAGGGGAATCAACTAAAGGCTTTTCAACACGTGTCCAGACGTTGCTTAACTGCACTGCTGGACACTGGTTGCAGGTTAACACTGCTCCTTCTTGTTGAATACGCATCATCAGCCCAGAATCCACTCGGCTATTTCCTGAATTCAACTCGATGTTAATCAAATCATTTTCAATACGATAAGTTCTAGTGACCGTGTTACCGATTGTTTGATAGGTCATTTGTCCTGACTCAAAAAGTAGATAGCTGTTATCGTCCGCGTTCTCATACATCCCTTTGAACAAAACAAGCTGCGGTACTTCAAAGGGGCGACTAGTATCAGTTAAACAACCGGTCAGCAATAACACACTAGTGAAAGCTATTATCAGAAAATGATGGTTATTCATTTGGGCATCCTTGCCTAAAAAACATGGCTAAATAATATGCAACCAAATCATTATTTTCCAGAAAGTGGCGAATTTATTGCAAAGTCACGTTTTTATTGCAGAGTCACGCTTGAGGCCTCTTAATATTCCTCCTCAGTCGTACAAACCTTCAACCTTAACCGACAGAACAGAGTTTCAAGTCGCTAGCTAAGTAGCTTTCTAAGTTTGTTTTCTTCCCTCAATCACTAACAAGCGTTGTTTACGTTCTACGCCACCCGCATAACCCGTCAGCTTTCCATTTTTACCTATCACACGATGACACGGCACAATCACAGACACCGGATTTTTGCCATTCGCCAAACCCACTGCACGCACCGCTTTTGGGTTACCAATCGCATCGGCCAATTGTGCATAGCTCCATGTTTCTCCATAAGGAATGGTCATCAGCGCTTGCCAAACCGACTGCTGAAACGGAGTGCCCTTGGCTGCGATAGGCACAGAAAACTGGATAGCTTCACCAGCAAAATAACGATCGAGCTGTTTGATAGCCAACGCAAAGATCGGAAAGCTATCATCTTGAACACCTAACTGTTCAGGCTTGGTAGTGTGAGTTTCAAACCAAAGGCCGAGCAGCCCTTCATCGTTCGCCTGTAACGTCACGGTTCCTAGTGGACTTTGATAATAAGTAAAACGGTTAGTCATAATCTCTCCTAGCTTGGTAATTCCGATGTTTATTCATTGCTTCTATATCAGAGAGGTATCTCTATTCCACTTGAAACATCGTTTAAGACTGATTCCAACAATGGAACGTGGCGTAACTTCCCCAAGGCGAAACACTCTCTGTATTAATGGTAGGGCGATGCTCGATGAATTTCTTCACCACCAAATCGCCTACTAGCAAGTGGTTAGGTTCACTGAGCCCGCGCAGCAGCGCATATTGAATCGTCCAAGGACCAATACCTTTGAGATCAATCCACTTAGAAGGATGCTCAGCTTCGTTATCGACCATGTATTGGGCAAAACGCTTTAAGGTTTCCTTACGACTTCCCGGCATCCTTAGAAAGCTCACATCAGCATCAGCTATTTGTTTAGGTGTAGGGAAATACGCTTTCTCTGATGAATCAGCAATTTGTTGTAAGTCAGAGCACTCTTGTGAATTAGCTTGCTCTTGTGAATCAAACACCTGATATGAACCTGAGAGCTTTCGCACCAACAAGTTGAGCTGACCAATGGCCGCTGTTACCGAGACTTGCTGCCCGAGAATCGCTCTTACTCCGGCTTCCCAAGCACTCCACACACCAGGGATACGAATACCACTCTTAGCCACCAAGTTGGGATCAATGGTGCTAAAGAAATCTTCAACTTTGCTGATATCAACATCAAGGTCGAACATACGTCGAATATTGGCGATCAAACTTCTTAATTGGCTCATATCATCCAACTCAAACTCAATATCCAAACTGCTCTCTTTGGCTAAAGTGGCCTTGAACCAGCCCTTCGAGCCGTTCACGTTCACTGTGCGTTGGTAATAACCGTCGCCCACCTCTTCTAAGCCTTCGATCATTCGTCGTCGATAAAAGCCCAGCAAATGATCCCAGTCCAACGGGCCATGGAAACTGAGTTGGATATGATTACTTAGATTGTTACTTGGCTTAGCTCTTCGTATTTGACTTGGCGAAAGCTGAAGCTCTTTTTGAAAGGCATCATTGAAGCGGCGCGTGCTGTTAAAACCACTCGCAAAGCCGACATCGGTAATGCTCATGCTGCTGGTATGCAGTAACTGCTTGGCAAACATCAACTGGCTATAAAGGCTATATTGCTTCGGTGACACCCCGATGTAATTGTCGAACAAGGTTCGTAAATAACGATCTGAGATGCCTAGTCGAGTGGCAAGGTCGACAATCGACCCCGAATTCAGCGCACCGTTGTCGATTAATTGCATAGCTCGCAGAAAGGTAGTTTCAACACCTTTCCAAGCCGGAGAAAAAGGCGCGCTGTCTGGTCGGCAACGTAAGCATGGGCGATAACCCGCTTTCAAAGCCTGAGCTTGATGAGAAAAGTATTCGACATTTTCTTCTTTGGGTGGGCTTGCAGGGCAAATAGGGCGACAAAAAATCCCGGTGGTTTTCACCGCTGTGAAAAACATCCCATCAAAGCGAACATCTCGCGCATATCGAGCCAAATGGCACTGCTCACTCGTTAACGCGCTGTTGTGATGAATATTCTTAGACATACTCTGTCCTTCTCATTAGCCATACTGTGCTCCAATAACTAAAAGTTTACCGTGAACTGTTATTGTCGCTAGCCATTTTCGGAACTGAAGGTTAGATAAATCACAAAAAAGGGTTTTCTTTTCGCTCAATTCGACTAAATTTAACCTTGAGAAAGGATTATTCTCACAACGTCAACGAACGGTACTCAGCACATTAAGATGCAGAGACCTATCGAATAATAAGGAAAAGGCTATGGTTCTTCACACATGTCGTATTGTTTTATCAAACCAACAGGTTCTCACCAGTCAATCAGTCGAACAGTCTCTAAGCTTTCTTGAAGACGAAGCGGATAAGGGGATTTCTAAGATTGAGATTGACGCAACGGATGGCAATCAAATCCATTCTTACATGTCACACTCTCTTGAAGAGTCTATCGAGAATCTAATGAATCTCTAGAATTTTCGAAGAATAGTGCTTTGAAGTGATAGGGCTTTTAAAAAAGGTTACGCATACCAGGCTTAAACGGTTTTATCCGAGTTAGGGTTATCTCTGATTTGGAAAAGAAAATCATCTCTGGTTTAAAAACAAAAATGGCTCCCAACTATATAACTAGTTAGGAGCAATTTTTATTTAGTCAACAAAGCATATTGGTTACAGAAACAGCTGTTACTCTGGTGTTTGTTCAGCGGCTTGTTGCAACGTGTAGGCAGTCGATGGGTCAATTTCATTAACCAACTTCTCAACCTGAATGATCGCATCAACCGAAGTACTGCTTTTACGGTAGCTCAGGTAAATTGGACGATACCAGTCTTCAACCCCTTTGACCTTGTGCAATTGACCCGACTCGATAAAAGGTTCAACCATAGAAACAGGTAAATACGCACTGCCACCTTTCTCTAAGATAAAATCTAAAGCGATACGAGCTGTTGAGGTACGTAGATACGGCGCAGGCACTTTGGGGTGACGCTCGGCGTGTTCAGAACCAAAACGCGTTCCCCAGTCGACATAAACGTATTTATGTTGGAATACAGATTCCAGATCATCTTGCTCCGTTGATACCAACACCAAAACCAAGTCAGCGACTTTTTTACAGTTCAGCTCTTCCGCTTTGATCTGATCGAAAGCAAAAGCCATGTCTAAGGTTCGTTCTAGCAAATTACGGTTCAGCTGTTCGCGACCCATCACCTCGGCCATAAAGCCGTAGCCACCGAAAGAGTCGGTCACCACACTTAAGCAGTTTTGTAGATACGCATCCCAGATATTCGGTGTGCCACCCAGTGTTAACTGCAACGCTTTTCCACTCTCTAACGACAGCTCAAATTTGGCTTGTTGTAAGGTGGATACCATCACTTCAGCATAACCAATCAAACGCTCACCAGAAGAGGTCAGCTTGATGTTATTGCGGTCACGAATGAAGAGCTGAGTATCAAAATAGCCTTCAAGCTGTTTAATCCGCGCACTCACCGCTGCTTGTGTTAAATACAAGTTTTCAGCTGCACGCCCAAAGTGGCGCACCCTTGCAACCTCAAGAAAGGTTCTAAATACTTTCACATCCATCAAAAATACATCTCTGTAATAAATCTGCTAACTAGCCGATCTAGGATTGTTTATCGTAAAGGCAAAAACGTTTTGTTTCCTATTTTAGCCTTTTAACAATATTTTCGCGTGAGCAATAAACACTAATTTCTATCTAACCACATTACTGAGGCTGATATGTCTGAGACCGAATTCCGACACGGAAAAAAACGTTTTTATGACACCATTAAATTCCCACGAGGGTTTGCTAAGTCGGGTGATTTTACTCTTTCAGAAGAGGAAATCCTAACCTTGTTTGGTGACACTATGCTTGCACTTGAGACTGGCGAACTTTCGCCAAGCAACTCAGAAGAAAAACATTTCATCAAAGTGTTGTCTCACCCTCATAAGGCGAAGTCCAAGTTAGAGCGTGTTTGGTTGAAGTACATTCAACTGGCTCGTGGACGCCGTCGCTTTCATACCCTAAACGGCTGCAAACGCAGCGAAGTTTCTCGGGAAGAATACGAAAGAGAGTTAGTGTTAGAAGATTAGTAAAACAGCTCAAAGTGATACCTCATCACTTTGAGCTTTTTTTGGGTTCATCTCGGATTAGCGGGAACTTAAAATAAACTCGCATCTTCTTCGTAATTAATAAGTTTAGCCAACCTGTCCAGTTTTACCAATATTTATATAAAATTCATAGCGATACCTTTGAATAATCACTATTCTTAAATATACCCAATGATAATTCACGCCTGTCGGCGAAACTTCCTTATTTTTTGTACGGCAGTGCCACATAGCCACCATACTTTGATCGCATTTTCATTGCCCCCTTACTCTTCATCCAATAAAGTTTGTTGATCCTTCAGCCCCTGAATCAAATCCATCCGACGATATATGACAAACGTATTAATCTTGTTTAACGCCACCAAATATCCATACAATAATTGTGCAATTTTGAGAATTCCAATCACAGATATGATCAAAAAGGCAAAAACTTGACCTAAAACAATAGCGGAATCTGATAACTTATTTTATAATGCGAATTAATGTTTCAGAACACTATAATATTTAATTTCTAGGGGCAAAATCAATGAGACTTATTCCATTAAGCAACAAAGCAAAAGTAGGTAAATGGGCTGCTCGTCATATCGCAGATTCGATCAACAAATTCGCTCCAACTGCTGAGCGTCCATTTGTACTAGGTCTTCCTACTGGTAGCACACCTCTAACTACTTACGCTGAGCTAATTGAACTTTACAAAGCTGGCGAAGTAAGCTTCAAGCACGTTGTAACATTCAACATGGATGAGTACGTTGGTATCGACCCTAACCACCCAGAGTCTTACCGCACATTCATGCACGAGAACTTTTTCAACCACGTTGATATCCAAGCAGAAAACATCAACCTGCTAGACGGCAAAGCTGAAGACATCGATGCTCACTGTGCAGCATACGAAGAGAAAATCCGTTCATACGGCAAAATCAACCTGTTCATGGGCGGCGTAGGCATCGACGGTCACATCGCATTCAATGAGCCAGGTTCTTCTCTATCTTCACGCACTCGTATCAAAACGTTGACTGAAGACACTCGTATCGCGAACTCTCGTTTCTTCGATGGCGACATCAACCAAGTTCCTAAATACGCACTAACTATCGGTGTTGCTACTCTTCTAGATTCTGAAGAAGTAATGATCCTTTCTCTAGGCCACAACAAAGCGCAAGCGCTTCAAATGGCTATCGAAGGTTCTGTAAACCACATGTGGACTGTTACCGCTCTACAGATGCACCGTAAAGCTATCATCGTTGCTGATGAGCCAGCTCAACAAGAGCTAAAAGTTAAGACTCTTCGCTACTTCCAAGAGCTAGAAGCTGAGAACATTCAAGACCTATAATTTGATGTAGATCTTGATTGTAGAATTAAAACCACTTCTTCTATCGGAAGTGGTTTTTTTTTTATGTCACAATCGCTATCAACTAAAAAATATGGAAATAGACATGTTGTTGAATGAAATTGTCGAGGTCATCGAACTGACTGACAGTGATTACCTCTCAGAGGCATTAGAAGAGTTTAATCTACATAACGTAGTTCACTCTAACCACCTTCCTTTTTTGAATATTGTCTACGATAACGCCAAGCCACACTTGCTAAAAAAACTGTGCAGCATTGGCTTTAAAGGACAAATTCAATGTGAAAAATTGATAAGCGGTGACTATATTATTTTCAATGCAGACACCTATACGCCCGAACAAGCTAGCTCAAAATTCAGGTAAAACAGACTTCAATTTATTAGGAACTGACTTAAATGACAGACACAACTAACCTAAGCAATGAACAACTATCTCTACTTGGAAAAGCTCTGCTTTCAGTACAAAGATTGGAAAACTCACTCTACCAGTCGATTAGAGCACTTTGTAAACAAAACAGTTCTAGTGATACCCAAGCCATTGAAAACCTGACTTCAGAGCAGTTTCTGAAAGGCACTATCACAGAGCTAAAGCTAGTTATACAACAGTTATATGATGTGTTTGGGGAGACCCTTGCGCTTTCATCAGCAGAGTTAAATGAGTTCCTATACAAAAGAAACCTAGTCTCACTGAGTTTTTGGCAGGTAACGACAACAAGTGTAAAAGGAAATGAGAAACTTGCGAACCCAACACAATTTTTGCAAGAGCTCATCGATCAGTGTGATCTGTGGTTGACAAAAGTAGATCATAAATAGCACCGAGCTTACTTTCACTACCTAGAGATAGCTTAAGAGGTCAGCACATTCTCTTTCGCTAACTGCTGATGTATATCATTAACCGCTAGCACTATCGTAGAGCGCACTTTTTGAAAATGGCGCTCTAAAAACATCCGCTTCATATCATCAGACATGCCTTCGACCAACTCCGGGGCGTAGTCGATTGGCATCATTTTTTGAATAGCATTGATACGATTAAGTTCAAAAACGACATCTTGGTCCCAGAAATTCACCTGACCTTCTTGAATATTTACCCACTCTTTTAGAGTAACGAAAACTTCAATATCGTCATACACCTCTTTACTGATCACGCCTAACCCTAACAATAATTTTGTTCGAACCAGAATTTCCCCTAAAGGGCCATCGGTGGTGAGGAGAGGGTCAACAACAAATTTTACTGCGTAGTCATCTTTATAGAAGATACTTTTCAACAAAGCGTCCAGCATGTCTTCTAAGACATCGTAGGCGCACAACAGGCACTCCGCAGCATCAGCTGATTCGGCTAGTTCTTCAAGTAACTCTGATTCGTGTGTTGTATGTATGGGCATGGTTGCTCTAAAAGAATAAAGTGCCACTGGTGTGGCACTTTGATGGTTTATCATTTCAATGCTAGATAAGCTTCTTCCGCTAGTTTAACAACTTCTGAGTCACTATTCAGCTCAGAATAATGCGCTAATGTCTCAGCAAAGCCTTTTTCTGCGAACATTGCTTGAAGTTCAACCGCTTGAGGGTCGTCTTCGTTCTTGTAATGGAACGCAGCAGCGATTGCTTTTACTAGGTGAGCATTCGGTAGGCCGTACTCTAATGTACCGTTTAGAGGCTTAACTAGGCGATCTTGTGGGCTCAGCTTACGAATAGGTTGACGACCAACGCGATCCACTTCATCACGTAGGAACGGGTTAGCAAAACGACCGAGAATCTTTTGGATGTAGGCAGCGTGAGCTTCTGGATCAAAGCCGTAACGCTTAATCAGAACCGCACCACTCTCTTCCATCGTCGCTGTTACTTCAGCACGGATTACGTCATCTTCGATAGAATCTTTAATAGTCTCATGACCGGCAAGCACACCAAGGTATGCCGTTACTAAGTGACCTGTGTTTAGCGTAAACAGTTTACGCTCAACGAAAGCCATTAGGTTGTCAGTGCATTCCATACCTGGGATATTTGGAATCTCACCTTTGAATTGTGTTTGGTCTACGATCCACTCGCTGAACGTTTCAACCGTTACCGCTAGAGGGTCTGTTTCGCCCGCTTCTGCCGGTGGAACAATACGGTCAACCGCTGAATCAACAAAGCCAATGTGCTCTTCAGTGAACGCTTTCATTTCATCAGAAAGGTGCTCTAACACGGCTGCTTTTAATTGGCTAGTACCGCGAACCATGTTCTCTGCCGCGATGATGTTCATTGGTGCAGTGTTGTTTGCAGCTGCACGCTTTTCAATGCCTTGAGCGATAGACTTAGAGATGATTTTAAGAACCGTAGGGCCCACTGCTGTCGTCACAAGATCAGACTCAGAAATGCAATCTACTACTGCGCTTGTCGCTGAGTTTACTGCTGACACGTTCTTAACAACTTCGACAACACACTCTTCGCCAACAATCTTAACTGGGTATTCTTGGCGTTCAATTAACGCATTTACAACCGTTTCATTTACGTCAGCAAACGTAACCTTCATACCAGCATCAGAAAGAAGCTTACCAATGAAACCACGACCGATATTACCTGCACCAAAATGTAACGCTTTCATAATTTTGACCTTATAAATATTTGAATCTAAATAGCTAACCACTCAAACACATGCCGCTTTCAATCACGTCCTAGGCATTAAGCAGTGACCTATTCAGACCGAACCTTTATCTACAGATAAAGATTGAGACCGGAAATGAGGCCAGTAGGGGGATACTGGCCTCCTTCACTCAGGAGCTTGACTAGAGCTTGTTAGTTTCCGTTGAGAATACGTAGAACATCAGCAGGGTTTGTTGTGTTCTGTAGGCATTCCACAGCTTCTTCATCGTCGAGTGAATTGGTAATAGCCATCAGCACCATGTTGTGCTCATCGCCTTGTGCGGCAATACCGATAACCATCTTCGCGATATCATCTTCATCTTCGCCCCATTGAATACCTTCGGGGTACTGACAGAAAACAATGCCGGTTTTTTGTACGTACTGTTTCGCTTCGATTGTGCCGTGTGGTACAGCGATAGACTCACCTAGGTAAGTAGACACAAGCTCTTCACGAGCAAACATGCCATCTACATATTCTGGTGATACGTTGCCAAGTTTTACTAATTGTTCGCCAGCAAACTTAATTGCGTCTTCTTTCTGAGTCGCTTTAAGGCCAAGGAAGATGCTGTCATTAGTCAGTGCAAGCTTGTTGCCTTCTTGAGCTGGTGCTGCTGCAGGAGCCGGAGCTTCTACTTTCGCTTCACCACTTTGTGCTTCAACAAGTTCTGCTACTAGGTTGTCGTATACTGCGCCATCTAAAAAGTTGTTCAGAGACATGTGCATTGCACCAGGAATGGTTTTACGTGCACGGTCTGTTAAATCTTTATGCGTAATAACAATTTGTGAATCAGCCGGTAAGTTGTTGATTGCGTAGTTAGTTACCGTGATATTTAGGCCCGCTGCCTCAACTTTCTTACGAAGTAGACCTGCACCCATTGCACTTGAACCCATACCCGCATCACACGCTACGTATACTGCTTTCACGTCAGCTAGGTTGATATCTGCCCCCGTTGCTGCACCTTTAGAAGACGCTTTCATGTCTTTCATTTGTGCTGAAGCTTTCTCTAGTGAATCTTCCTCATCCTCTTGCGCTGATGTTTTAAGAAGGATTGACGCTACAACAAACGATACTGCCGTTGCTGCGATAACCGATAGAATCACGCCGATGTAAGAGCCTTTTGGCGTCATCAGTAAGACTGCGAAGATAGAACCTGGAGATGCTGGAGAGATAAGGCCAGAATCGAACACTACGTTAGTGAATACACCCGCCATACCACCTGCGATTACCGCAAGGATTAGACGTGGGTTCATTAGAACGTAAGGGAAGTAAATTTCGTGGATACCACCTAGGAAGTGAATGATAGATGCACCAGCAGCAGACTGTTTCGCGCTACCTTTACCAAATACCATGTAAGCAAGTAGAAGACCAAGACCCGGACCTGGGTTTGCTTCGATTAAGAAGAAGATTGAACGACCAACCTCTTCAGATTGCTGGATACCTAGTGGAGAGAAGATACCGTGGTTGATTGCGTTATTTAGGAATAGAATTTTCGCAGGTTCAACAAAGATAGATGCTAGAGGTAATGCACCTGCTTCTACCATTGCGTTTACGCCAGCAGCAAGTCCGCCAGATAGAATCTTAACCGCAGGACCGATCACGATGAACGCGATGATCGCACAGATCATGCCGATGATACCCGCAGAGAAGTTGTTCACTAGCATTTCGAAACCACTCTTCACTTTACCGTGAACAGCTTCATCGAATTTCTTAATTGCGATACCACCTAGTGGACCCACAATCATTGCACCCATGAACATTGGGATATCAGTACCAACGATAACACCCATTGTCGTGATGGCACCCACTACCGCACCGCGGTCACCACCAACCATTTTACCACCGGTGTAACCAATCAATAGTGGCAATAGGTATGTAATCATAGGGCCAACCATTGATGCTAACGTTTCGTTAGGCCACCAACCGGTTGGGATGAATAGTGCAGTAATGAAACCCCACGCAATAAATGCGCCGATGTTTGGCATTACCATATTGGATAAGAAACGACCAAAGTTTTGAACCTTAATCTTTGCTTCTGGTGATAACATAGGTAGAACCCCGTAATGTATTGGTTGGTCAAATGACCGAAAGTGTGTACTCAAAAGTCGATTAAAATGTATCACAACATTTCCAAAATGCACCTTAGCCCAACTTTCGTGACAGCAATCACATACAAAAAACACATTAGGGTTAACAAGAGCACTTTAGATCACAAAAACACCATGAATTTAAATTACAAAGCCAAATTGATGAGAATAAATATCATTAACACAAGATCTAGATCACGCTTTATTTTGTAATACTTAAAAATAAATAGTGACACGAATCACACTTAACAAAATATAGCATCTAAGATCTATATAGACCGTATAAAAGAACATCGTATTACGAATGATAAATATGCACCAAGATGAGAAAAAAACCTAAAGCTGTAATTTAATTACAAGTTAGACCGCATTTTGCTTAACATTCAAAATGAGAGCGAATACTCACTAAAAACATAGACCAGTGAACTGCAGTTAGTATCAACAGTTGTGTTATTGTATTTCCCTATTCTATACAACAGCTCCTCAACATTAATCAGCAGTTCTACTGCTAATTGAGAAACAGACTATGCCAGACAAGATTTCCACATCAGTACTAGCCAAACAAAAAGGGATAGAAGCAAAGGCTCTATTCAGTGATTTGAAAACAGCTGGCTATATCGTGCGTTCACAGGAGCGTTGGGTACTCACAGAACGAGGCGAAAGCTTTGGTGGGGAGTATGTCGAACACAAGAAGTTTGGTGTCTTTATTGTCTGGCCAGAAAAACTACTCATCGACCTAGATTCTTTCTCTGGAAAAACGCTAACGGCAACTCAACTAGGCAGTGCCTTTCAACTTAGCGCAAAAAAAATTAACCTGTTGCTCAGCGAGCTTGGTTGGATAACACGTGAAGAAGATGGTTGGCATGTCACCTCTACAGGCTTAAAAGCCGGTGGTGAACAAAGGGAAGACAAAGCCACTCAAAACTTATTCGTGGTATGGCACGACTCACTGGTTCGCAATAAACGTTTGAAGCAGTCTGTTGTTGAATTCCTAGGGCATGATGCTGAAAGCCACTCTACTGATGTGTCATTTTCCAGTTTTCGTCAGAAATTCGAAGCCAAGCATCGAAGCTTAGATGGGCATTATGTTCGTTCAAAGGGAGAGCTGATCATCGATAACTGGCTTTATATGGCAGGAGTGGTTCATGCGTACGAACGTCCGCTGCCGATCTCAAAAGAAGTAATGAGCGATTTCTACCTGCCAAGCGGCAAGGTATACATTCAGTTCTGGGGAACAGATTCAGGCCCTATAGAAGAAGACAAACGAAATGCGACCAAGAAAATTTACCAAGAGCACGGTTTTAGCTTGATTGAACTTAACCCTGAAGATATCCCAAACCTCGACAGCGTACTTCCCTCTTTATTACGCCAATATGGAATCAAAGCGTACTAACTGGCTGATTGTCGAAAACCAACACACATCCAGATCACACTAATTAAATCATTATGGACATTATAAACCATAGTGATTTGATGTGTTCGCTATTTTTCCCAAGCCATTCTTCTATTATCTTACACCCATCGACTTGAGCTACCGCAGATACTCGATTTATGGGGGCATGTTCGATAGCCATTTAAGCGTTAGGTCTTTTAGAAATTGACGGTTCTAGCAACGATTTTGATAGAGATACTGCCTAAATGCGTTATCCGTTTATTGTTGACGTTACCGAACATAAAACCCTACAACATTTATTATTGATAGATATTAGGATTCAACATGACTCATCCAATCATTACTGATCTAAACACTCGTTACACAGCTAAAAAATACGATGCCGACAAACGCATCTCTGCGGAAGACATGGAAGTAATCAAAGAAGCACTTCGTTTATCAGCTTCTTCTATCAACTCTCAGCCTTGGAAATTCATCATCATTGAGAGCGACGCAGCAAAACAACGTTTCCACAATACTTTCGAGAACATGTTCCAGTTTAACCAACCACATGCGAAAGAAGCGTCACACACGATCCTGTTTGCTCACGATCCTAAATACACTAAAGAGAAATTCGCGAAGCGTGCTGATACAGAAGTAAGTTCTGGTCACCTACCTGCTGAAATGTACGAGCAATTCTTAGGTGCTTACGCATTCGCAGAAATGAACACAGACGAAACGGGTTTCAACGGTAACTGGACTAAGTCTCAAGTGTACATCGCACTAGGTAACACAATGCACACACTGGCTCGTCTTGGTATTGCATCAACACCGATGGAAGGCGTAGATGCCGCTATGATCGGCGAAGAGTTTGCTGACGAACTGGAAGGTCACGTTGTTGATGTAGCACTGGCTATCGGCTTCCACAAAGACGGCGAAGACTACAACCACGGTAAACCAAAAGCGCGTCTGGCTCTTGATGAAATCGTGACGACGCTTTAACGCGTGAATTAAGATGACAAATGAATCAACAGCTATAACACGTTAAACAGTTACAACGCTTAACTGCTACAACGCTTTAATTTTTAAAACGCTTTTTCGTTTTACAAAATATAGTTTCAACAGCACTTCAGACTGTAAAATTACACTGCCTTATTTTGGCCAGACACTCGTCTGGCCTTTTTCATGTCTGTATTTCGCATCCATCCTTTCTATCTCAGCTTTAGCCATTCCAGCCGCTTTTTAGACCACCAATACTTGATCAATCCACGTGTTCTAATTCGCGAAGCACAGGAGTTACACTATAATCCCCTTTGTTTAAACATGTTCCTCACCCTGCTCTTTCTGAGCAAACATCATTAATTTTCTTGCCAAACCGCTATAATCTCACAAAGTCATAAAGACATCTAAGATTCATTTTAACCATAAAACTCAACGAGTCAAAATAACTCAACAAAACAACAAAAACCTAAGCAAACACATTAAAAACAAATACTTAAAAACATGGCACGACTAGTGCAATGAGAGCCTTAGATATTTCAATAAGGTATTATCATTATGACTATTCACGTTAAATCAAATGTTCATTGGGTCGGCGTCCACGATTGGGAAACCGAGCACTTCCACGGTAAGGAATACCACATGAACAAAGGTACCAGCTATAACTCGTATCTGATCCGTGAAGAGAAGACAGTGCTTGTCGATACTGTCGATCATCGCTTTACTGAACAATTCCTTGCAAACCTAGAGATGGAAATCGATATCAACGAGATCGACTACATCATTTGTCAGCATGCAGAAGAAGATCACTCAGGCGCCCTCTCTGCGCTACTGGCTAAAATTCCGAACACGCCCGTCTACTGCACAGAAGCTGGCGTTAACTCTATTGTTGGCCATCACCATCAGCCTGATTGGAACTTCAGAACCGTCAAAACCGGTGACACTCTTGACGTCGGTAACGGAAAACAACTGATTTTCGTAGAGATGAAAATGCTGCACTGGCCAGACTCAATGGCGACTTACCTAACCGGTGATGAAATCCTGTTTAGTAACGATGCTTTCGGCCAACACTACTGCGACGAGAACCTATTCAATGACCAACTAGACCAGGTCGAGCTTCATGATCAATGTCTGCGTTACTTCTCGAACATCCTCACACCTTTCGCACCTTTGGTGAAAGCGAAGATAGAAGAAGTATTGAGCTTAGGTGTGCCTATCGATGTTATCGCAACCTCTCATGGCTGTATTTGGCGCGACAACGCGACGCAAATTGTTGAGCAATACTACGAGTGGTCTAAAGCCTACAAAGAAGATCGTATCACCATTGTTTACGACACCATGTCGAATAACACTCGCATGATGGCTGACGCAATCGCAAAAGGTATCCGTAAAGGCAGCCCAGAAACGGCAATCAAGGTCTTCAATATCTCTAAGCACGATAAGAATGACATCCTTGCCAATATCTTCCGTTCAAAAGGGGTTCTAGTCGGCTCATCGACCATGAACAATGTGATGATGCCGCAAATCGCAGCACTACTAGAAGAGATCCACGGACTTCGCTTTGCTGGTAAAAGAGCCGCAGCATTTGGCTCTTCAGGTTGGACAGGCGGCGCGGTAAAACGTATCGACGCTCGCTTACGTGAAGCCAACTTTGAAGTCAGTGCGCCACAACACATCCACTGGAAACCAGACACAGACGCGCTTCGCCAGTGTATCGATTACGGCATGACACTGGCCGAGGTTTGGCGTGTAGAAGCAGATGAAGTGAGCACACCGAAACAAGTCTCACGTAATGTAACACCGCTTGAAGCCACATCAGCACCGGCAAACACCACTGCCGAGCTCAAGGACACAACAGAGCTGAAGCCAGAAGTCGCTCAAGATAAGCCAATACACAATGCAGACTGCACTTGCTGGCGTTGCACAGTGTGTGAATGGGTGTACGACCCACAATTGGGCGAACCCTACCAAGGCGTCGAACCTGGAACTCCTTGGGCGCAAGTACCTGATGGTTTCCTTTGCCCTGAATGCCATTTAGGCAAAGAAGTGTTTGTGGAGAAGTAGCATGTCGAACATTGTTATTGTGGGTGGCGGTTTCGCTGCCCTACAAACCATCAAGATGGTACGCAAGCTTGACCAAGATATCACGATTACTATGATCACCGCCGATGCCGGGGTTGAGTACAGTAAGCCGAATCTTTCGCACGCGTTCAGTCAAGAACAAACGCCGGAAACACTGGCAGTACATAACGCTCAACAATTGGCAGAGCAGTACAACGTGGTCATCAAAACCAAAGCACTTGTGAGCGAGATAGATACTGAGCAGCAGTGTGTTCATGTTGATGGCCAATCTATCCACTATTCAAAGTTGGTATTAGCGACGGGTGCGACGCCTTTTATACCACCAGCTGAAGGGCTTAAACGCGGCGCAACCATTACGTTAAATAGTTTGGAAGAGTTCGATAAACACAAAGCTCAGATCGATGGCGCTCAACGCATCACCGTGATGGGTGGAGGCTTGATTGGGGTCGAGCTCGCGTTCGATCTTCAAACTGCGGGCAAAGATGTCACGATTATCGAACCTGCAAGTTATCTATTGAATAGCCTAGTGCCACCTTTCGTTTCGCTTGAGTTGGAAAGGGAGCTGACAAAAGCAGGGGTTACCGTCGAAACCGATTCTTCAGTGTGTCGCGCAACTTATCTCCCTGATGGAGTGAGGTTGCAAACCACGTCTTCTCGATTGATACGAACCGATATCGTGATTGCCGCAGCAGGGCTAAGACCAAACACGCAGTTAGCCACACAAGCGGGAATAGAAGTAAACAAAGGGATTGTGGTCGATACCATCATGAGAACCAGTGTCGAGAATGTGTATGCGATTGGTGACTGCGCCGAAATAGAGGGGCGTGTGATGGCTTATCTTCAGCCCGCAATTTTGTCTGCAAACGTGTTGGCTAAGCAGCTGGCTATGGGTAAAGGAGAAATCAAGGTGGGCGAAGGAAAGCTCAGCTTGCCTCACATCATCACTAAGGTGAAAACACCGAGTTACCCGATTCAACTCGCAGGGCGCGATATTCAAACCGCTCAGAGTTGGGAAACTCGATTCGCTCCGAAAGGCATTGTCGCTAAGGGCTTCAATGAAGATGATCAGTTGGTTGGATTCATTGTCACTGGAGAACACACCAAAGCGGCGTTCCCTCTGCTTAAAGAGTTACAAGCAAGCTCACCCGCATAAGCTCAATGACATACGCTCAATAATATACGTTGAATAAAATAAGCGGTGTTCGCTAAAACAAAAAAAGCCAGTCAATCGACTGGCTTTCTTGTATCTGCATACTTCGTTATTGGCGCGTTCGCACTAGCCAATAAACGAGATGTAACCTTGCAGGATAATCAAGTTCACAATATCAATGAAGAAGGCACCCACGATTGGTACAACCATGAAGGCTTGTGGCGACGGACCGAATCGGTTCACCAAAGAACCCATGTTCATTACCGCTGTTGGTGTTGCACCTAGGCCGAAACCACAGTGACCACCTGCCATAACCGCTGCGTCGTAGTTAGAACCCATTACTTTAAACGTCACAAAGTAAGAGAAGATACCTAACACCACCGCCTGAACCGCAAGGATAACCAAGAACGGAATCGCAAGGTCAAAGATGTTCCAAAGCTTAAGGCTCATTAGTGCCATGGCTAGGAACAGTGACAATGACACCGTACCAAGAATATCGACCGTTTCGCTGTCAGTCTTATGCAGTTTAGTCACTTCAAAAACGTTAGTGATGAACACACCGATAAACAACGCATAAACGAAGTCAGGAATCATCAACCAAGAAATTTCAAAAGTCGCCACCCACTCTTCTAGGTATTTCGCCCCCGAGATACAGATAAGAAGAATGAACAATACTTCAATCACCTTCTTCGCTGTTACTTTGTCTTCTTCATACTCGTTGTAAGTAACAAGCTCAGGAAAACGCTCGTGGGTTTGTGTGCCAGTGCCATACTCAGATTCAAGCTGGTTTTTATCAATCAGCTTTTGTGCTACTGGGCTACCGATAATACCACCGATAATCAAACCAAACGTCGCTGAAGCCATCGCGATTTCTAGAGTATTGGCAATGCCAAACGTGTCTGAAAAAGTTTGAGACCAAGCTGCGCCCGTGCCGTGACCACCCGAAAGCGTGATAGATCCAGCAATCAAACCCATTAAGGGTTCAAGGCCTAGTGCCGTCGCAAGTGTTACGCCTACACCGTTTTGGATAATGATGTAAACCGAAGCCACCCCTAAGAATAGGAATACCTTAGCACCACCTTTTATCAGCTGCGTGTAGTTAGCCGCAAGGCCGACCGTTGCAAAGAACATCAACATAAATGTGTTCTGCAAGGGCAAAGAAAACTCAAGATCAAGGCCGTTAAAGTGCAGGGCTGTAATAGCAAAAGCGACAATCAAGCCGCCGACAATGGGCTCTGGGATATTGTACTTTTTGAGAACAGGAAGCTTTGCATTGACGAAATGACCTAGAAACAAAACACTAATCGCGATTAGGAAGGATTCTAGTGGTCCAATTGAAATTAATTGATTCATATAACCTCTATTTTTTTACGTTCTCATCTTCCTTAACGAGTCTAATTTTATCTGTAATTATCTGTGCTGCTCTACCTATATTTATACAAACTGGAGAGAAATTGTAGATTCGAAAAGCGAACACATTACTGCGTTCACTTGGTGCCATGTTAGTAGCACGTTAACTTTTATAGGAGATAAAAGGATTTGTGACAACAATCACCTCTAAAAAGTTGAAAACGGCGTGAGTATTATTACCGCTGACTCTGCTTTTTTAATACCTAAAAAAGCAAAAAGGAGCTATTGCTAGCTCCTTTTTCATCACCATCACTGGCAATTAGAATTTTTTCGGTGCGTAACCAGTCATAACCTCAATGCGAAGCTCTTTACCGATCTTGGTCATTGGGTGAACAATTACTAATCCTTTAACAGACTTTTTAAGTTTACCCATATCCGCTTGTTCAGCCTTAGTAATCTCACGCTTAAATGGCATATCAACCAGAGACTTACGCTCTTGGTTCACATCGTAGCTTTCTTTATGTTTCAGCTGAGCGATTTTCTTGGTTAGCTTCTTAATCTCATCTTCAAATTGACGAACAACAGGACGATCATTACGAGTTTTAGCAGCCGCTAACTTGTTGCGACACTTGTCTAGACGGTTGTTAATTTGTTGAAGTTCGTTTTTAACACTCATAATAATTTCCTAAGATTTAACAAGCCAATTCGGATTGGGGCGCGGAGTATAGCACAAGGGTTCACTTGAACCGAAATTTATCTTAAACATCGCTACCTAAACGAATCATTTAAGACCAACACAATAGCTCCAAACACAGAAACGCCCTTATTCTTTCGTGTAAACAATAAGGGCGAATGAGCATTTCCTACGGAGCTGATTGACCCCATATTTTTTCGCGAAATTGAGGAATAAGTTGGCCAGCACCAAATTCATTCAGGTGATCGTCATCAACGTATGTTGGGTGATTGTTGATATCCCCTAGGCACTGCTGATCATCACAAAATATCGGTTCAGGGTCTATAAGAGTAACTCGACAGTTTTGGCTGATTTTTTCATAAGATTTCGTAATCAATGCGGTTCTTTGTCGGTACTCTTCAAGAGGAATAGAAACCGAAATATCAGATTGATTTAAAATCGAATACTTATACATAGTTTTAGGTACATCTTTCTTAAGCTCAGGGATTGGCTTGACCAAATAAACAGGGTTAGATTGACTAAGCTCGCACATGGTCTTTTCAAAACTGGATAAGATTGAGTTCAGGTACTCTTCCGATCTGGTCTGAAACCTTTTATCTCCTGCGATTAAACTGATCTTTTCGTTCTCACTTTGCCACCCATCTTCATTCGAACCATAAAGATAGCCACCCATTCTGTTAATGACAACAACAGGAACGTTAGGGTAATTAGTTTTAGCTTTAATTAACGATGCTGAGACAAAATCCCCACACTCTTCTGATAACTCACCACTTGAAAGCACTCTTTTGATACCTGAAATCGTCGGACATGCGCTTCTCGTCCAGTCGATGACCGATGTATCGTTAGGTGCTGACGCTTCAACACTTCTCACTATCGATGCGCCATGACTATCGCCTAAAACAATCGCGGATACGGGTCCTGATCCATAGTGACACTCAGGAGAGGGTCCGAATTCGACGTGGCACTCTCCGCTTCGTGGGTTCCGGTCATAGACACTTTGTGCAATGACGAGCTGTGTTTTATCCAGGCGCCAAAGTAATCCTTCACTTTCATAAATAACCTGCCCTATCAAGGCAATAAAGGAAGCAAGAATGAGAGGGTAATAGTTCAAAAAGAACTTACCGCCTTTGCGTGTCTCCTTAGGTCGGTAACTTTCAATGAACTTAAATGAAAGGATCCCCATCAATACCGATACCATTACTCCAACTATATTGTGAGTAATAGTGTTGCTCGTGAGATTCTTAATGAAAACATTAATAGGCCAATGCCAGAGATAAATTGAGTAGGAACATAACCCAACCCCTTGTATCAGCCGTGATTTATGAAAGGTAAAATTGAGGTCCAAATTCAAAAGCAGAATTATCGCGGTAGCAATGACCGGAATAAGCGTCACATGACTAGGCCAAAGTGTGCCGCTGTCGATCATGAAAGGAGATATAAACAGCGAGGCAATAGCAACTAACAGCAATAACTGAACATTGGATTTTTTGAATTCAATGCGCTCTCTTTTCAAAGCAACTACCGAACCTGCGAGCAGTTCCCATGCACGAGACGGTAATGTGTAATAAGAAGCCGAACTCCCCAAATACGCATAGTTATAAGCTAGACTTCCTATTAGAGTCGTTCCAATAGCAACGGCTGCACCTTTAGCTCCGAATAACTTGTAGGTCGCCATTAAAACGAGAGGATATAATACATAGAATTGCCATTCTACGGATAAAGACCAAGTGTGAAGCAACCACTTGCTTTGCGCGGCCACATCAAAGTATCCCGACTCTTTTAAATAGGTATGGTTAGAAACAAACCCGACACTGGTGAGAATATGCTTACCTAGTTTTCTTAACGCCCAAGGGTCTAGGTAAATAATGCCAACGAGTAACACAACAAGGCACATGACCGCTAAAGCAGGAATAATGCGTTTTGCCCTCGCTAAGTAAAAGCCCTTTAATGAGAAGGTATTAGTTTCCAAACTCGACATGATAATCTTTGTCATCAGGAAGCCTGAAATGACAAAAAACACATCCACACCTAAAAAGCCGCCAGTGATAAAACCCGGGAAAAAATGGAAAATGACGACGATTGAGACAGCTAATGCACGTAATGCATTGATGTCATACCTGAAATTTTTATTCATTATTTATTCGTTATAACCTTAAATCAATAAACGGCCTAAAACTACCCACAATGAAATTGGCGTAATATACCGGTTTCATTACGCTTCTGTTCTCACTTGTAGTTTTAGTAGTACTCCAATAAACACAAAGTACATCACAGCTAAATCACCATTCCTGAAAGGTGAATCGAATAGACACATGAAAGAAAAATAAACAACCGGTAACAATACAATAGGCGATAGCTTGTATCTAGAATTAAACAAAGGGTACATCAAACTAAGCATGAGAAGGGCAATGCCTACCAAGCCAGATGACGCTGCTTTATCAATATAATTGTTATGCAGGTGTGCATTAACGATAAACCTCTTTCCCGAATTTGTTGGAGTAAATGAGAGTTTATCTAATTGCGCTTCTTTATCGCCTCCAATGCCGAGCAAGGGGCTATCCACAAAGAAGTCGAACCCTGCTTGATACATTTGTAATCTTAAGCCTATGGAAGTATCCATGTTGCCTTGTGATATCTCATGGTACTCATGCAAGCTATAGTCAATACGTTCACTTACCACGTCATATTTCGACATCAAAAACACAGAAAAAACGACCATGGCACTAATACCAAGCAGCGCCTTGTACTGACGATGCTGCATCATCATTTTGAATAGGACAACTAAACCAATAAAAATAACGGCTAGTAGAGGTCCTCTTGACCCCACCAAAAACATTGATAGAAAGCCTATAAATGCTAAGATAGCTATTGCTTTGGTTTTTTTTCCTTCATACGAAACACAGCCAAGTGCGAGCAATAAAATGACAGAGAAACCTTGAATTGAAGCTATAACAAGAGCATTAGACGGCAAGGTCCCCCGATCCCCGGAGAGAAAAAAGATATAATAAGCAACGAGGACAGTTGTACTGACAACAGAAGTGAAGCATAAGTTCTGTATATCTGATAACTTAACAAAGCCATTTCGATAAAAAAGGAAAAATACCAGAGCAATCAAAGTTGCCCTTAGTTCTTGACTACTGAAGCCATGCAACTCGTAAGATATAGTAGAAAAAATAGAGAGCAAGAGCAGTATCCACACCCAGCCATCTTCAAACCAGTCATGTTTCTCCTTGTTTTTTCGGTACAAAAGAGCACAACAGGCCGCTATCAATAAAGTGATACCCACAAGTGGCTTACTCCCCTGACCTAGCCACACCTGAACGGTAACAATCCAAAACAAAGGCAGTGTAATGAGTATCTTTTGAATTAAATTCGTGTTGATTCTAACCATAACTAATCTAAAAATGCTGAGAAGAGTTGCACTCTAAAACAAACTTGCCACTGTCGCAAACGAACTGTAGTGACATACAGCGGAAAACAAAGAAACTAGTCCCTTTAGGGCTTTGTCCATGAATCATTTACCTATAATTCATATGTCCAAACTAAGCCCATCTAACGGCTTTGGCATCAAACATCAAAGCTACAACTAGATAGGTTAGCTTAAGTCTTCTGTCTTACGTGTTAGGAGTTAGGAGTTAGGAGCTTAAACCCTAGACCTTTACTTTATACTTAAGATCTTGGGCTTCATCACCAGTCATGCCTCGAAAGCCCCAGCAATGCGATGGCTGCTCCTTGATGGTGATCTCGATATCAATGGGAGAGATGGCCAGCTGCTTTTCTATTTCAGAAAATATCTTCTTAATTAGGCGCTTTTTGGTGTTCACCGCTCGTCCTTCCATCATATTAATTTCTATGACGGTGTAAGCTTCTGTTCGCCCTTCGGGATAAAAGAAATCATCTCTGTCTAAAGGTACAAACCGATGCGCTCGTTTGTCATCAGGTAACCCCATCTCACTGTTCAAACATTGTTGTAAGACATTAGAAAGCTGTAACTTAATCGGATTTAAGCACTCTTTGATACCATAAATAACGATCATGACCATTCCTTTGATGTGATGTCAGGTAAAGAAGAACTAAGAGATAAACAACGTAAGACAAGCGTGTCACTTGCTATCTACACATTGACTAATTCTTAACCCATATTACCTAATGCCGTAAGTTAAAAAAGGTTAAACCGATTAAATTGCGAATAAACGCGACAAAAAACCATGTCTCCCTCTCCCTAACTTCCTGTTCAATACATCACCCCACATTGATCGAACTTCAACGAGTACGCGTATACATCTCTGAATTACGTACGAATCAAATCCGTACAGACTCAATCATGTATGAACTAAGGAGTGCTATGTGCCGAATTCAGCTGAGAAGATCACACGGATAGAAACCGAATCAGAAACACCCGTAGAGACTTCTCAAGAGCTTGCGGTGTTTCCTCTCCCGTTATTCATTTTGCCAAGGGGCAGACAAAGACTGCGTATTTTCGAACCCAAGTATTTGAAAATGGTCGCTCATGCTGCACAGGGAGACGGCTTCATCATTGCGACTCAGGACAACACCAACTCCGAACGTCTGAGTTCTTGGGGGACAAAAGTGTCTATTGTCGATTTCAATATGTCCGATGACCAAATTCTGGAAATCGATGTTGAAGGCGAACAGTTGGTGCAACTTCACTCCTCCTTTCGCGACACAGATGATTTAATAAAAAGTGATTTCCGCCCTTTACCTCACTGGCCACAACTCAGCTATAAGGTGCCGAATGTGGTGACTGCGTTTCTTATCGAGTTGTTTCGAGAACACGATTCAATCAGAGCACTTTACCCCACTCCTGACTTTGAAAGCCCTCAATGGATCTGTGCTCGACTCCTCGAAATGATGCCTATCCCATTGGAAAAGAAAACCAAATTCACAGAACCCGCTAGTTTTCCGTCTTTAGTTCCCTTTTTGAATCAAATCATTACAGGGCAATAAGCACTTTTATTCACTATAATTTTGTATAGTAGAAATTAATTTAAAATAAAGTGATCCCTACTCTCACTCTTCACGTAGTGTCTATCAAATTCGCATGATGGTTAATTACTATGCAAGTGGAAAGCAGAAGAACAGGGAACGGCAAGGAGCATGTCATTATCCCCGACAACAAACTACCTACCGAAAGTAAGGTACCTACAGAGCTCTCAAGCTGGCTGATTTTGGTTGGCTCAGACAGAGATAAGCAAGCATTTACGTGTTTGTTTAAATTCTTTGCTCCCAAAATCAAGCGTTTTGGCATCAGTAAGTTGGGCGGTGAAGCCGCTGCCAAAGAGCTAGTCCAAGACACAATGACTAACGTTTGGAAGAAAGCGCATCTCTACAATGAAGAGAAAGGCGCAGCGACCACTTGGGTTTATACCGTTATGCGAAACGCCGCCTTTGATATGTTAAGAAAGGTAAAGGCGAAAGCAGAACAAACGATCGCTGACGATATTTGGCCGATTGACGCTATGGTAGCCGAATCACAAAGTGATCAGCTTCAGTTTGGCGATCATCTAATGAGCCGCCACGTCATGACTCAAATTGAAAAGCTGCCTCTCGCTCAAAAAACCATTGTGAAAGGTGTCTACTTTCAAGAGTTATCGCAAGAGCAGCTCGCCCAACAACTCGATGTCCCGCTTGGAACTGTTAAATCACGTCTAAGACTCGCACTCGCCAAACTAAAAGTTCACATGGGGGAACAAGACCATGATTAAACATCACCCAAATGCGGCAATCTTGAAAGATTTTGTCGATGGCAATCTAGCGGATTCGGTTTCTTTGATCGTTTCTAGCCATGTTGAGCTTTGCGAACACTGTCAAAAACAAGTAAGCATGTTGACGGCGCAAGCTGCTGACTCAGTCTTTGAAAGCGATACATCTGCCTTTGAAAACGACACAGCAGGGCTAAAATTGTCTGACAGTGAAATGGATGCGTTTCTAACTGACGATGGGGAGTTCGATTTTGATGCTATTGACCAGATCACAGCTGATTTGTCTCAGGCTGTCGAAGTTGTTGTTGAAGCGCAACAAGAGACTGTATCCAACACAACATTCACGATTCCTCGCTCACTCAATTCAGTCGCAAGAAAAGA
Organism: Vibrio sp. 10N.286.46.A8; assembly: GCF_041470165.1. Taxonomy (NCBI): domain Bacteria; kingdom Pseudomonadati; phylum Pseudomonadota; class Gammaproteobacteria; order Vibrionales; family Vibrionaceae; genus Vibrio; species Vibrio sp. 10N.286.46.A8. The sequence goes on along the minus strand of NZ_JBFRLX010000042.1, from coordinate 16,607 downwards.
CTGGATGAACTTAGGCAAAATTTCGCGAGCGCGACTCGATTTTGATGACGAAGCTCATCACACCAGCTTGCTGCACATCGACAAAGATGGACAAGTTCCTTGCCACACCCACAAAGGCTTTGAGATTACGCTTCTTTTAGAAGGCAGTTTCGAAGACGAAATGGGTGTCTACAACAAAGGCGACTTCATCTGGTTAGATGGTGACCACACCCACCAACCAGCCACCAAAGAAGGTTGTGTGTGTTTAACTGTTTCAAGTGATGCGCTTTACTTCACAAAAGGTGTGAGCCAGTTATTCAACCCACTGGGTAAATACATTTATTAGATTGAAAAGATTTACCGGGTACCTCACAAGATTCATAGAGTTGGCTAGTAAGCAAAGTAAAAACCGAACTAAAGTAATGTTTAATAAGCAACAAAACACACAATATAAGAATAACAACGAGCAATGAGTGTAAGGAATTGACCAATGGATAAAAAAATAAAAATAGGCATTAGTGCATGTGTCGCCGGTCATAAAGTTCGGTTCGATACTGGCCATAAGCGTTCTCGTTTTTGCACAGACGATCTTGCAGACTACGTAGAGCTTGAGCCAGTTTGTCCAGAGATGGGGGTTGGACTTCCAACGCCTCGTCCTACGATCCGTCAAACAAGAATGTTAGACGACATTATTCATGTTTCTCGACCTGATGGTTCTGGCGATGTCACCGATGAACTGATCGAGTTTGGGCAAAACTATTCAAAGAACAATCAACACATCGCAGGGTTCATTGTGTGTCAGAAAAGCCCAACCTGTGGCATGGAGCGAGTAAAGGTTTACCACCACCACGGGCGTGGTTCTGAGTCGACAGGTGTTGGCTTGTTTACTCAACAGGTTATGCAAGGCAATCCCCTCCTTCCAGTAGAAGAGAATGGTCGCCTCAACGATCCAATTCTGCGTGAAAACTTTATGACTCGTGTTTTCACATATCAAAAGTGGCTCGATCTTGTCGATGAAGGCGTAACCAAACATAAGCTGATTCAATTTCACAGCGCTCACAAATATCTAGTGATGTGCCACCACATTGAAGGCTACAAGAGCCTAGGCAAACTTTTAGCGAGTAACGATTTAGAGATCGATGAGTTGGCTGAAAAGTACATCGAAGGTCTGATGACGGCGCTAACGCATCATGCAAATCGCGGCAGTCATGCTAATACTCTGCATCACTTGCAAGGTTACTTTAAGAAACAACTGAGTAGCGCTCACAAACAAGAGCTCACCAATCAGATTTCATCATTCAGAGAAGGGCTGGTTCCTCTGTTAGTTCCACTGACGCTGATTAATCACTATCTGATGGAATACCCAAACGAGTACCTAGAATCACAAGTTTATCTAAACCCGCACCCACAAGAACTTAAGCTGAGATACGGATATTGAGCGACATTCTATGGATAAGACGAGACCTGAGGATTCACGATAACCCAGCGCTCGTCTCTGCAGTTGAAAACGGCGTCTCTATCGCCGTTTTTATTTCAACCCCGCAGCAATGGCAACAACATCACCTGGCACCGATAAAAGCGGACTTCATTTATCGCCACCTGAAACAGTTCGAGTCACAACTCGCTGAATTCGGTATCACTCTGCTGCACCTCAAAGCCACAGACTTTAACGATCAAGCTATTCAACTCATCAACTTGTGCAAACAGGTCGATGCGACATGTGTGTATGCCAATTCAGAGCCGGAAGTGGATGAGCAGTTAAGAGACAAACACTTAATCGCAAGCGGCATCAAACTGAAAATAACCGACTGCGATACGATTCTGCCATTAGGTAGCGTACTGAATAAACAAGGTGAGATGTTCAAGGTTTTCACACCTTTCAAAAACGCATGGTTAAAAGAAGTGCAAGCGAAAGGCATTATTTGCAGCCCAACTCCAGTGCATTCAACAGGATCAGCGCAAGCAGATTCATCTGAAACGGATTCGCTTCAGAACCTATCACAACTGAAACAATCGTTAAGTGGTTTTTCTGGCGAGTACGATTTCGACTTTCCGCGTACCGATTCGGAGCGTTGGCCACTAAGCCAAAACGTCCTTGAGAATGTGATTCCCAATTTTTTAGCCAATAAAGTTAATGACTATTCTCGCCTTAGAGATATTCCATCAGTAAAGGGGACATCGGGCTTATCTCCTTACTTGGCTATTGGTGCAGTCAGCCCTCGTTGGTTAGCGATTCAATTGATTCAACAACAGCCTGACTTGTTATTTGATACTCAGTTGCCAGCCTTTTCTTGGCTTAATGAATTGATTTGGCGAGATTTTTATAAGCATTTGATGTTCCACCATCCTAAACTGGTTAAAGGTGCGAACTTTCAGCAGAAATACAACGGCTTAGATTGGTATCACGACAACCCTAGTTTTAAAGCTTGGTGTGAGGGTAAGACAGGCTACCCATTAGTTGATGCAGCGATGCGTCAATTGGTTGAGACAGGCTGGATGCACAACAGGCTAAGAATGGTGGTGGCAAGCTTCCTAACCAAACACCTGCTGATTGACTGGCGCTGGGGCGAACGCTTCTTTATGTCGCACCTTATCGATGGTGATTTCAGCGCCAATAATGGCGGTTGGCAATGGGCTTCAAGTACTGGCTGTGATGCTCAACCCTACTTTCGAATTTTCAATCCGATCACCCAGAGCGAAAAGTTTGATCCGAAAGGAATTTTTATTCGTAAGTACATTCCAGAGCTGCAAAATATTCCTGACAAGCATGTGCATTTTCCACATGATTACATTGCAAAAAATGGAATTAACAGCGAATACTGGCAACCCATCGTTGAACACAAAGAAGCACGATTGAGAGCCTTAGCCTTTTTCAAATAATTAGAGTGAATATTATGGATAACTCTCTATGGCTTGATAACTTTCTCAACATGTATCGAGAACTCGGAACAGACAATTTCGACGTGCTAAAGACGGTTTATCACCCTGATATCGAATTCCAAGACCCACTGCATCATGTCAGTGGGATTGTCGCGTTAACGCATTACTTCGAGAACCTTTACACACAAGTCACTAGCTGTTACTTCCACATCGAACACACCTTTGAAGTGAAAGATGAAGCATCCGTTTATTGGACAATGCAATTCGCTCACAAACAACTCAATGGGCAAAAGCCGATTGAAGTTCAAGGGCACAGCCATATTAAAATGTTGGACAACCAAGTGGTTTATCATCGCGATTATCTGGATGTGGGTTCTATGCTGTACGAGCACATCCCAGTATTAGGTTGCGCGATCAAATCCATCAAAAAAAGAGCGAGCCGATAATGCGTATTATGATCACAGGCGCGACCTCAGGTATCGGCCAATCACTCGCTATAGATTATGCTCAACAAGGGCATCAGGTGATTGCTTGCGGCCGTAATCAAGACAAACTGCAAGCTTTAGTTGATTCTCACGAGACAGACTTATCGCACTCGTCAATTGACCCACTCTGTTTTGATTTGACCGATTACCACAATTTCCCAGAGCTCGACCAAGACAAGCCGCTCGATCTGCTGATTTTAAATGCGGGTGATTGTGAATACATCAACGACCCCGTGAATTTTGATGCCGAGCTTTTCGAGCGCGTCATCAACATAAACCTGATTTCAATTGGCTACGCCCTTAAAGCCTGGTTAAAAAACATTAAGCCGGGCGGCCGTTTGGTTTTAGTAAGTTCCAGCGCCAGCTTTTTACCTTTGCCAAGAGCCGAGGCTTATGGCGCCTCAAAGGCCGCTCTCACCTACTTAGGTAGAACGCTCTCAGTTGATCTGGCCGAGTACAATATTCATGTCTCAATTGTGCACCCAGGCTTTGTTGAAACACCATTAACCGAGCGAAACTCCTTCGCTATGCCTATGATTATTAGTAGCGAGGCAGCCACTCAACGAATCGTAAATGGTATTGCTCAAGGAAAGAGCGAGATCGACTTCCCAAGACGATTCATATTAATAATGAAATTACTAAGAATGCTACCGACTCCAGTTTGGAAAAAACTCGCTTCAAGGATGGTATAACAATGAAAAAAATCGCCATTATAGGTTCAGGTATCTCTGGACTGACTTGCGCACATGTATTAGATAAGCAGCACGACGTTACGGTATTCGAGAAAAATGACTACGTCGGCGGGCACACTGCTACGGTTGATATTGAACACCGAGGCAAGGCGTTTTCAATTGATACTGGCTTCATCGTATTCAACGACAGAACCTACCCAAACTTCAACCAACTGCTTGAGCAACTCGGTGTCGAAAGGCAACCGACCGAAATGAGCTTCAGCGTGCACAACACCACAACTAAATTCGAATACAACGGCCATAGCATCAATTCGTTATTCGCTCAGAGGAGGAATATTTTCAAACCTCAGTTCTGGTCATTAGTCTCTGACATTCTCAAGTTCAACAAACTGTGTAAGGCTCAGTTTGAAAGCAATGAATTCACACCAGACGTTACCCTTGGCAGTTTCCTACGCGATAATCAATTTTCCGATTTTTTCAGCCAGCACTATATCCTTCCGATGGGCGCAGCAATTTGGTCGACAAGCTTAGAGGAAATGGAAGAATTTGAGCTTAAATTCTTCATTCAATTCTTCTACAACCACGGGCTACTCGACATCGCGAACCGTCCACAATGGTATGTAATTCCTAAAGGGTCGCGCTCTTACGTTGAAATCATCCTTTCACGCTTGAACAAATCCGTCGCTTTGAACACATCGATCAAACAAGTCACTCGCAATGAAGCGGGCGTCACGATTGAATTTGAAGATGGCGCTACACAAGACTTCGACGAAGTGATATTTGCTTGCCACTCAGACCAAGCGTTACGTTTGCTCGGCGATGCGACCGAGCAAGAGAAACAGGTTCTAGGCGAGATCCCATACAGCCGCAATGAAGTGGTTCTGCACACAGATACCAACCTATTACCCGACCGTAAACTGGCTTGGGCTAGCTGGAACTACATGCTCGATGGCAACAGCCAAAGACCTGCCTGTGTCACTTACAACATGAACATTCTGCAGGGCATTGAAAGCCAAGACACCTTCTGTGTAACCCTAAACCAAAGTGATGCGATAGCGCCTGATAAAATCATTCGCAGCTTTGTTTACCATCATCCGGTGCTTAACTCGAACACGGTCGAAGCCCAGCATAAGCGCGAGCAGATCTGCGGTAAAAACAACACCCACTTTGCAGGCGCTTATTGGTACAACGGATTCCATGAAGACGGTGTTCACAGTGCACTCGATGTGACTAAGCGCTTTGGCCTAGATTTGAGCACGAGTTCAGTACGATGAACACTCACACCATCACATCCGACATGGGGATAGCATCCGAAAAGAGTGAAGAGCTCAGCGGCATTTACTGGGGCAACGTACGTCACCGCCGCTTTGGCGATATTACTCATGAATTTAGCTACCAGTTGTACATGATGGGATTAGATCTCGATGAAATCCCTCAAACAACTACTCGCAGTCGCTTATTCGGTACTCAGTGGTATAACCCGATTCGCTTTGTCGAATCGGATTATCTCGCTGAAAAAAAAGAAAATGTCACAACGGATGAACCTAAAACACTGAAGCAACGTATAGCTTCCAAAGTACAACAACTTGGTGGCGATTGGGCGGTAGAAAATCGCGTCACAATGTTGGCCCAGTGTCGTTGTTTAGGGATTTATTTCAGCCCAATAAACTGTTTTTTCTGTTACGACGAGACTGGTGATTGTCGTTACATGTTGGCCGAAGTGAGCAATACGCCTTGGCGAGAAAGACACTATTATCTCATCGACATGCACAAAGAGTTGAAAGTAAAAAAAGAGTTTCACGTTTCACCGTTCATGGATTTAGACATGAACTATTTGTGGAAAATAAAGCCACCAACGAAACGGACGTTAGTACACATCGAGAGTCATCGTAGCGACAAGATTTTTGATGCCACACTAGCACTCTCAAAGCTGTCGGTAACAAAAGCAAACATTAGGAAAACGGTACTGCGGATCCCAGCAATGACAATCAAGGTTGTAATGGGTATCTATTTTCAGGCTCTCAAATTATTTCTGAAAAAAGTACCGTTTGTGGCGCATCCAGATTCAGCGTCTAAATCGCCTTAAAGATGTCAAAATTGAAGGCTTGGGTAGGCTTAACGAAACAAACAGTTCTAGCCCCAAGTCAGTAAAACTAAATTTAAAACAATTTCTCAGCGAGGTTTCCATGGAACAGCTTGCCAAACAAAACAACAACGTAGAACAACAAGCTAAAGCCGTTGCTGTTTCAAGCAACTGCAAATATCGAGCTCTGATTTTCAAGGTTCTAGAACGTCTGCAATTCGCAAAACTCGAAGTGATAGAACGAGACCAACACTCGGTGTTTGGAGACAGAGAAGCGACCTTAAGCGCTCAAATCGTTATCCATGACGCGAGCTTTTATCGAGATGTTGTGATGAGCGGCAGTATTGGTGCATCTGAGGCCTACATTGACGGAAAATGGACCAGCCCAGATCTTACCAAAGTGATTCAAATCATGGCTCGAAATCAAGCACAGTTAGACGAGCTTGATGACAAGACGCAATGGATTTCACGAATCAAGAATTTACTGCTACGCCGTAAGAACGCCAACACTGAGCAAGGCTCCAAACGTAATATTCTCGCCCACTACGACATTGGTAATGAGCTATATGAGCGCTTCCTAGACAGTTCAATGCAATACTCTTCTGCTATCTACAGCGAAGATGCGTTAACCCTGTCGAAAGCACAACAGAACAAAATGAAAACCATCTGTGAGCGTTTAGAACTGTCTGAATCAGATAACGTGGTTGAGATAGGCACTGGCTGGGGCGGATTGGCGATATTTATGGCTCAGCACTACGGCTGCCACGTTACGACCACTACCATTTCAGACGCTCAGCACGAGCTGGCAGAACAGCGCGTCAAAGCACTCGGCTTAACCGACAAAATCACCCTACTGAAAGAGGATTATCGCAACCTCACTGGTGAGTATGACAAGTTGGTCTCTATCGAGATGATAGAAGCGGTCGGACATGAATATCTACAAACCTTCTTTGAAAAGTGCTCTTCTCTGTTGAAGCCTTCAGGGAAAATGCTGATTCAAGCGATCACCATTGCCGACAGTCGTTATGATAAATACCGTAAAGGCGTCGACTTTATTCAGAAGTACATCTTCCCCGGAGGTTGTTTACCTTCGGTTGCCGTGATGACTCAACATCTTGCGACCAGCACCGACCTTGTCGTCCAAGAAATCGATGACATTGGCCTTCACTACGCTCGAACACTCAACGACTGGAACGTCGCCTTTGAAAACAGCTGGGAAGAGCTCGAGTCACTAGGCTATTCAGAAGAGTTTAAACGCCTTTGGGTCTTCTACTTCTGTTACTGCGAAGGGGCATTCCTAGAGCGCGTGATCAGTACTCATCACCTTGTCGCAAGAAAACCTCGTTACTTTGGAGCAAAAGATGAAACGGTTTTGGATTATTAATCTCGTTCTGTTTCAAGCGACCTGGGTTTGCAGCGCCTTCTTTACCGCGCAAGCCCCGTTCGTTACGCCATTGATCGTGGTGGTTCATTTCCTTCTCTCTCCAACTCGCAGTCGCGACTTGAAAATACTCGTCTTATTACCATTGGGGCTATTGCTTGATAGCCTCATGCTCCACTTCGGTATTTTTGCCGTCGACTCTGAAATTGCTAATCAATCTTGGTTTCCAGTTTGGCTCATTTGCCTGTGGATCATGTTCTTAATCAGTTTCAATCACAGCCTGAATTGGCTTTTAAAATGCTCAAAAGTGATCTTGTTTGTCATAGGGTTCGTAGCAGGTACTAGTAGTTATTGGGGAGGCATCAAAGCAGGCGCCCTTCTTACTACTTGGCCAGATGCATCGGTGCTCGCTGCCCTTGCAATAAGTTGGGGGATTTTGTTGCCCTTACTGGTGGCCGCTTACTCCAACTTAGTACAACCAAAAATGGCAACAACGAGGTGACTTATGGCTTTTCCACGCAACCCTACGCAAGCACTCAAATCTGAGAGCGATAATAGTCGCGTTCGCACTCAAACAAGCGAGCAATCAAGAAATCGACTATTTAGCTTAGTCACCTTAACTCTCATTTGTGCGTCACTCCTATTCACCGAAAGCGCTAAAGCTTCCGCTGTAGATAATCTAAGCAAACGCGGCCAAGGTGAGATGAGCTATCTGTTTTGGACACTCTACTCAGCTGAATTCTACGCGACCCCAACCAATTCTGAACGCGCTTTAAAGCTCGAATATTACCGTGCGATTGACAGCAAAGACCTCGTTGATGCTACCCAAGATCAATGGAGCAAACTTGGTTACTCCAACAACAATATCCAACGTTGGTTGAAGCCTTTGTACGAGATGTGGCCCAACGTAGAAGCAGGAAGCACACTCACTATCCGCGTAACCGAAGACAACGTGAGTCGTTTTTACTTTGATGAACAGCCTATCGGTATCATCCAGGACAAGCAGTTTGGTGACGCTTTCTTAGCGATTTGGTTATCTGAAAACACCTCTGAGCCCGGTCTACGCAAACAACTTTTAGGTTTAAACAAATGAGTCCAAAAACAAAAATGATCAAACTCGCCCTGACAATTTTGTCGATCGCTTGGCTAACAGGTTGTGGCTCTGCAAGTTTAGAGCACCACGCAGACACGACTCCAGAGCTCAAGCTTGAAACCTTTTTTAATGGTGAACTGAAGGCCTATGGCATCGTGCTTGACCGCTCTGGTAACTTATTGCGCCGCTTTGATGCCAAGCTCATCGCTACTTGGGACGGAGACAACGGAGAAATCAAAGAGTGGTTCTCCTTTGCTGATGGTGAGCGTTCAACTCGCGTTTGGAACCTAATAAAAACCGGTGACAACACCTACACAGGCTCCGCCAACGATGTCGTTGGCACGGCATATGGAGAGACCCAAGGTTCAGCGCTTTATTGGAAATACGATTTAGAAATCGAAGTAGACGGTAGCACCTATGAAGTGGTGCTTGATGATTGGATGTTCTTGATGGACGACAAACGCCTGTTCAACAAAACCGAGATGTCTAAGTTCGGCTTTAAAGTCGGTGAAGTGATTTTGTATATCGAGAAACTTTAAAAAACTGTCGTTTCTGATTCTCAGATCCATCAGCGATAACCTTTCCCCCAAAAGACAATCTCAGCCCACCTTATAATCTCAGCCCGCAAACAATCTCAGCCCACAATGCAATCTCAGCCCACAATGCAATCTCAACCCACAACAGAAAATTGTGGGTTGTCCTGTTTAATCCCTCGAATAGCATACCTGCATGCTCAAGCCTTTGTGCTAAGATGCGCCACCAGCATACAAATGGGCTAAACTCAGTTGAGCGAACATGGTACATAGTTCCACCAATTATGAGCACTTCCCCATTGGTTTCGCTAAGCGTAGATTCCCTACCATGAATAATTGAAAAGGCTTTAAAGCATGAGCAAGTTGACCTCAGCGGAGCGTAAAGCTCGCGACAATGAACGTTTCTCACAACGTGTAAACGACCGCAGAGAAAAAGGCGAAGACGTAGTTGCTTACGCACTGACCAACAAAAAAGCTGTAAAATTCCTGACTAAGTCAGAGAAAAAACGTTTCAACGAAACAAGAGCAACTCTTCAAGAAGAGAAGCGAGTAAAAGAACAAGAAGAGCTTAACCGAATCGAAGACGCGTTCACGACTAAACAGTTCGACGACGAATAATCTGATTTTCAAAAGCGCTGGCCCTATGCCGGCGTTTTTACTTTTTAACTCTCTTTCTTTTTTCCTTCCTGGCTTACATTACTTTCTTAAACCTCAATTCTATCGAGCAATCTTAGTCATGAGCCTCAGCATCTTGGTCTTAGATCTCAGAAAACAAAGTTTCAAAGCCTTACTATCTCGATTCCATTCAACAATCCCGAGTCCCCATGATTTTAATCACCGGATCAAGCAGCGGTTTAGGCGCAGCTTTAGCTAAGCAATATGCGAACGCATCAAACAGCCGTCAACGCTTAATGATCACTGGCCGCAGCTCACAACGTTTAGCTGAATTAGCGAAAAACCTGCCAGCAGATACCGTTAGCCAAACCTGTGATCTATGTGACCCGCACTCCGTAAGCGAACTGCTTGATGCCTTGCCAGAAACACCAAAACTGGTAGTTCACAGCGCTGGCAGTGGATACTTCGGTAAGATAGAACAGCAAGCCCCAGCAGCGATCAGTGACATGCTGAAAAACAATATCGAGTCTTCGATCTTTTTGATTCGCGAGCTTGTGCAGCGCTACAAAGATCAATCGGTCACCATTGCTGTGGTGATGTCGACGGCGGCACAAGGTGCTAAAGCGGAAGAGTCCACCTACTGCGCGGCAAAATGGGCAGTGAAAGGCTTTATCGAATCGGTAAGGTTGGAGCTAAAAGGTCACCCGATGAAAATCGTGGCGGTTTATCCTGGAGGAATGGCGACCGAGTTTTGGAATACAAGCGGTAAAGACATGGATACCTCGAGCTTTATGACCGCACAAGAAGCCGCTCAAATGCTGCAACAGGCATTGACCAGCACAGAGCATGGATTCGTATCAGATATCACGATAAACCGCGGCTAGCAGGTAAACAGCTCGCTTAATCGGTAAATAGAGCGACGCGTTACCAAAGAAATGATTAGAGTAATTATTTGTGAGGGTGAGCACGAAAGTGTGCGACAATGCTCGGCGTAAATTCATATTCAAGGTTTATTATGAAACTTCTAGTTCGTAACCTATCGCGCTCTACTGCAGAGCAAGACATCCGTGTTCTATTTTCTGAGTTCGGCTCAGTAAAAGAGTGCAGCCTAGTTTTAGACCAAGAAACTGGCGAATCTAAAGGCTTTGCTTTTGTTGAAATGCCAGAGCACGAAGAAGCTAAAGCAGCACTAAACAAGCTGAACTTGTCAAAGCTTGGCAAAAACACGATTCGTGTAAAAGTCGCTAACTCTTAATCGAGTAAACGCTTTATAAGCCACATGGCTTAGCTTAAGCAGCACAAGCACAGATGATAAAGCCCGTAACGATATTGCGCTGAAAAACGTAATATCGTTACGGGCTTTTTGCTGCTCGCGATTCTCTTTTCACAACACGACCGACTCACTTATAGTTTGCGCTTACAACCCTTCATGCTCATCAATCGCACGCCTTGCTTCTACCATTGAACATCCTGATTCCATCACTAACTGCGCGACCGTCATCGAGGGCGTAGCGGCTAACAACGATGCCAAACACACCACAGGCTTAGGCAGTACTTTGTCTATTGCAGTTGCTATCCAATCGTCTTTTTCATGAGTTAACATGGTTTTAAATTCAATGAGTTGATGATCTTGAGCCACCAACAGCCAGTTGCGTGAACGTCGAACTCGCTTCAACTGGCATCCACACTCAGTGGCATTCGCCATCACTTGGCTTTTATCACTCACACGATGTACAAAACTATTCAGTGGGACGCTAAACATAACTCTCTGCCAACCAATCTCTACCAATCATTCAAGAGATCGCTACCTATCTCTCAGTACTTTCTAACTGTCACTCAATAAAACCGTACGTAGGATTACACAGACATAAAAAAACCGCCAGTGATGCACTAAGCAGCCTCGCGGTTTTTTTGTTCTTTAGAGCCTAACGCTCGATATCAGCAGCAGCTTTTTGAAGCGCCGCTATCACAACAAGTTGAAGAAGTCTGGCTTCCTCTCTCAAAGCCATCAATCGCGTCCGCTAAAGCCGTAAATGATTGCTCGATATTATCGCGTGACGTCGCGATGTTCATTCGCATGAAGTTAGGGCTTTGCGCACCAAACCAACCTCCTGGGGTTAAGCCCATTTTAGCCTGCTCAAACACCACATTTTTTAGCTCTTCTTCCGAAAAATCCAAGCCTGAGAAATCAAACCACACTTGGTAAGTCCCTTGCGGTTGGAAGACTTTTAGCTGAGGAATTCGCTGCTCAGAAAATTCGGTAATCCACTTAACTGTGTCTTGCAGATACACCAGCATGCCGTCTAACCACTCTTCACCTTTCTCAAAGGCAGCCACGGTTGCAAATGTGCTGAACGCATTACCATGGTCGAGATACATCGCTACCACATTGGTTTTGAACGCTTCAAATAACTCATGATTGTTGGTGTACACATAACCATTTGAGATGCTGTGCATGCCGAAGGTTTTCGCCGGAGAGCCAATCAAAGCAATGACCTTGTCGTAATCAAAGCTGGTTAAGCTCGTAAAAGCGTGACCTTCAAAGGTAATGTCGGAATGAACTTCGTCGCTGATGATCAGCACATCGTGGCGCTTAGCGATCTCGATGACTTGTTCAATTTCTTGAGGTGTCCACACTCGACCCGTTGGGTTGTGCGGATTGCAGAAAATCATCGACTTCACTTTTTGGTCGATGATCTGTTGCTCCATGCCAGCAAAATCAATCTGATAACTCTGTCCGTCATTAATCAACAGGCTATTCACGACCTGACGACCTGCTTTATTCACCAAATTAGCGAACTGATGATAAGCCGGCGTATGAATAAGTACACCATCACCCTCGTTGCTAAACTGGCGCAGTAACAACGCGATGCCTGGTAATACTCCCGGAACCTGAACGAATTTGTCTGAAGACAGATTTAAACCATGACGCTTTGAATACCATAGAGATAGCGCCTCAAACACCGCCTGTTCATGAAATTCATACGAATACACACCACGCTCAACCAAGCGATTAAGCTCTTGAGTGATCGGTTCCGCTACCTTAAAGTCCATATCGGCAACCCAATATGGGAATACATCGGTGGTGTTGTAAATGCTCTCTAGCATCTCTGGTTTGCTTTTGATAAACGCATGTTCACCGTAATTCGATGCACTGTTAAACGCTGTCATGGAGGGTTCCTCAAATAGTGTGTTTGGTTCTTTTGCAATCAACTGGATTGCCTGAATACCCTTAAGACGATGACAAGGCTCAAAAGACGAAGCTTCCAGAGAAATCTTGTGACTAATTTAAATTAATCTCGCATCTCGACCACAATTTCAGTCTTGACCGAGTTCGCGATAAAGCAGTTTTTGTGCGCCAAATGATGCAGTTTGTCGAGTTGTTTGGCGGTTGGTATCTTAGACCCGGAGAACACAATGTCAGGTCGCAGAGTCACCCTAGTGACCGATGAGCGGCCTGATTCATCTTCCTCAAGCACACCAACAGCATCATCCACATAAGAGTCGATTACATACTTCTGCTTTGCAGCAATGCCCAAAAACGTCAGCATATGGCAGCTAGACAGTGCCGCAATAAAGGCTTCTTCTGGATCAACGTTGGCCTCAACTGAAAACGGCAGTGGCACAACATGAGGTGACGATGAGGCAGGCACAGTGACACCACCATCGAACTCCCACGTATGACCGCGACTGTATTGGTTGTCATTAAAGGCTTCATCGTCACCACGAGCCCAACGAATCACCGCACTATATTCAGACATAATCCCTTCCTCTATCCATTAGTTATCAAATAATTGGTTCTCAAACGACGAGTTATTTAGCGATCAGCAGGGTGATTGACACCGTCGTTGGTCACCACATCACCAATATCAAAAGGGTTCACCCCTTCCAAACAACCAATGTTAAAACCGTATTCATTTGGGCTTGAACGGCGTTGATGATGGGTATAGATACCGCAGTTTGAACAGAAGTAATGCTTCGCGGTATTGGTATTGAATTGATAAAGCTTAAGATGCTCCGCACCTTTCAGGATCTTGATACCATCCAACGCAACAGAGCCCACAATCGCGCCTCTACGACGACAGATAGAACAATCACAACGGCGCGGCTTTTCTATTCCGTTAGGTAGGCTGAGCTCTAATTCAACCGCACCACAATGGCAGGCTGCCTTGTGAAAAGGTTTGATAACCGTATCTCCGACCTGTTTCATTTTTATCTCTCCAATCACGTCCATGTGGTCAAGCTATCTTAACGAGAACGGTTTACGTTGTCCGTAAGGAAGCTTTGAATTTAGCATTTTTAGAACAATCAACTTATCCATAAAACCTTCAATAGTTCTCAGTTTTACAACGACATCGCCCTACATTAATAATCGTTAATCTAAGCACAACCGATCCTTAATCCTTATGCAAGTAAGCTCTCCCTATCAATAAAAATAGAGAGAGAAAAAACGTGAACATACTTGGTTACTTACAAAAAATCGGCAAAGCACTGATGGTGCCGATCGCCGTACTGCCTGCCGGTGGTTTGATGCTAGGGTTGGGCTATGCTCTTGACCCATCAGGTTGGGGAGCTAACAGCGCCTTAGCCACCATACTCGTATACGGTGGTAAAGGCATTATGGATAACCAAGCGTGGTTATTCGCGGTTGGTGTCGCTTATGGTTTAGCAAAAGACAATAACGGCGCTGCTGCTCTATCTGGCCTATTAGGTCTGCTCATCGTGGAAATGATCGTGGGTAACGTGAATGTTATCTCACAGATCACCGGTGTCCCTGTTGATCAAATGGGCGCATCTGAACTTATCGCTTCTAATGCAGCAGTGAGTGCATTCACTGGCATCATGATAGGTATTGTCGCCGCCACTCTTTATAACCGATTCCACACCATAAAACTGCCTGCGGCTCTCGGATTCTTTGGTGGCAAGCGCTTCGTTCCAATCATCACTTCTCTAGCCGCGATTAGTATCAGCTTAGTCATGGTTTATGTGTGGCCTGTCGTCTACGGAGCACTGGTTGAGTTCGGCATTTCTATTTCTGAAATGGGCGCGACAGGCGCTGGCCTCTATGGTTTCTTTAATCGCTTACTTATTCCTGTTGGCTTGCACCACGCACTTAACCAAGTTTTCCTATTCGATTTAGTGGGCATCAATGACATTTCTAAATTCTGGTCGGGCACCGGTGAACTCGGTGTAACGGGTATTTATCAAGGTGGCTTCTTCCCTGTTATGGGTTATGGCTTACCAGCGGCATGTTTAGCGATGTACCACTGTGCTAAACCAGAAAACAAAAAGAAAGTCGGCGGTATTCTAGGTGCTTCAGCATTAACCGCTATCTTAACCGGCGTAACAGAACCGATTGAGTTTGCCTTCATGTTTGTGGCACCTGTGCTTTATGTTATCCACGCGCTTCTTGCCGCTATGTCGCTATACATTGCTGCTAGTATGCAGTGGATCGCCGGATTTACCTTCAGTGGTGGGTTAATTGACTTCGTGTTGTCTTACAATCTTCCGCTCGCAGTAAAACCTTACATGTTGATACTTCAAGGCCTGTTCTTTGCCTCGATTTACTACTCAATATTCCGCTTCGCTATCTTAAAATTCGATCTCAAAACACCGGGACGTGAAGATGTGGACGTTGCAGAAGTGAACCAAGCTTCATCGAATGAGAAAGCGGCGCAATACTTAAAAGCGCTAGGGGGGCATGCCAACCTAACCAGTATTGATTCATGCATCACAAGACTGCGTTTAACACTTAAAGACATCAGCATTGTTGATGAAGCGACACTGAAAGCGATTGGCGCAATGGGCGTGGTAAAGATTGGGGCTAACAACCTTCAGGTTATTATTGGCACAGAGGCAGAGGAGATCGCTCATGCAATGACTCAAATCCCGAAAAGCCAAGACCTAACATCGGTTCCACTTCCGAGTTAAACCCAGCGTCGCTAAAACACAGCAAACGTTGCTATGCACATTAAAACACTCAGGCCAAAGCAATTCGCTTTGGCTTTTTTGCACTCGCAGCGTAAAGAGAAAAAGACAGGGTCTTAACAATGTGTAAGCACGAACAACCGCTTTTAAGGCGTTGATTAATCGCTAATTCAAAAGCCATTTCAGAGTGAATACGTGCCCCACCTAGGCAGTAATGTGTGCTTGCAAGGTTGCTCATTTGAACCATAGAACAATTTTATGTTACAGACATAAAATTCAGCTGGTTATAAGCAACAATCTTGATATGTTAAGCGGATAGATTCGTGCTCGCACGATATTAAAATGTTAGGCATCATTGAGTACAAATATTATGCAAGAGCTTATAAAGGAATTTGAGGAGTTAGCAAATAACGACTCAACAGAGTCTATCGAAAAGCTAAAAGGTTACCTTTTAGTTAGGGAAGGTGATCCATATGAAAAGCACACTATCCCACATTTGGCATGTAGAGCATTGTTAAGTAAGGGAATAGTTGGTGTCCAAACATTAACGGAGGTATTGATAGATGCCCCGGGGGTCAATTACCCAATAGTTATCTTAGCCTCCCTTTGGCAAGCTGGAGATGGTAAATTCACATCAATGATATTTGCTAATACTTATAATAGTTTGATATTAGAGAAAGAGATCTCTAATGAAGTAAGAAATGCTGCCAGAGATTCTTTTTTTGATTTTTTAGATGAATGTAAAACGAATCCAGAATCATTTCATCGGTTGATTAATTTACTTTACCAAGAACAAGTACTCTCAATGTCTGACCGAAACAACAATCAACGTTTTCAGCAAAGCTTGTTTAGAATTCTTGCGGAGTCTTCTACAACCGTAACAAATCATAAAATTAGTAAATTTGAAAAACTTTTAAAAGATCGGAAACCAGAAGAAG
>NZ_JBFRLX010000041.1:1174-7081 GCF_041470165.1 Vibrio sp. 10N.286.46.A8 | reverse complement strand
GGAACGCATATGCGTTCCTTTTTTTATGTCTCAATATCAGTTGCTGTCCGGCACAGCAACTGAAGCGATTGGTTAAATCACTTGAGAGATAAGCAAGAAGCAACCAAACAACAATGAGAAAAGCATCATTGGTCGACCACCTTCAGCACTGTATCTGTCTTCCGCTACCTTCATAAAGCGTTGCTTATGAACCATCACCAGAGGAACAAACACGGCTAAGAACACTAAGATGATACCTGCATAGTTCAACACTTGTAGGAACTTATCTGCAGCAAGCAGTGAACCCGCCAGCGGCAAGATAAAACTAATGCAGTAAGTGACCGCTGTGTTTTGGTTAAACATGTCTCTGTTCTGGTTGAACAAAGACATCGCTACACCAAAGAAAGAGGTCAACAACGCCAAGCCAGTGAAGGTAGACAGAACGTTACCCACCCAAGGAGACTGAGCCTCAAACGCCGCCATCAAATCTGATACGTTCTTGAAGCTTCTGAATTGCTCTTCGCTCAAGTTACCCACTACCGCAAACAACCAACATAAGTAACACACTAATGGGATCAGAGAACCGACGATCACCATGTTACGCAGCTGTTTGTCTGTCGCTTCGTGGTTGTAAGAAACCAAGGTTGGAATCACAACCATAAAGCCAAAGCTCGTAAACAGGATGGCACTGGTTTTGATTAGATCAACATGGTCATGGCTGGTTACCTGCATCAAGTTTTCTTGAGTCATGCTCGGCGCTAAGAACACCATGGTTGCAAACAAGCTAGCAAGCATAACGAAGAACAAAGCACGGTTGAGTTTATCAATCACACCGGTGCCACTTGCGACGACAGCGCCAGCAAGTAACGTAAACACGACTTGGCTCGTGGTCGCGGTGAGTTCAACGCCAAAGTTAGACAGTAACTTACTCAGCAAGTCACCTGCGCCCAGAATGTAAGCCATCAATAGGCAAATCAATAACGCGTAAAGTAGGCCGTTGGTAATCAACTGACCTTGTTTGCCCAAGGTTTTTCGGGCAATTGAGTTTAGTCCTAGACCACCACCCGCTTTGATGGTCGCTTCTAGAAGTAATAATGCTGCGTAAGTGGTACCAAAACAGATCAGAACCATCAGCAGCGTGCCGTAAAGCAATCCAAATTGAGCTAATACCATTGGGATCGCAAGCATACCAGCACCGAGAGCGGTACCAGCGATAATTAGGGAGCTACCCATCATTTTAATATTCATTGTTTTTAACTTATTTGTTTAGTTTTTATAGATATGAGTCTTCGTACATCGAGCGGATGACAAAGGAGTTCAGATAGAAATAGAGTTATAAAACGAATAACAATAGGAGCGATAAGCGGTAAAGAAGCGTGCAGAGACGTGGTCGAACAAGGTGTTCAAAGGGGAGCTTGTCTTAAAAGAGGTAAAACGAGAAGCGTGAGTTTGCGTTAACTGATGTGGTGAACCTTCTGTAGGTTCAATAATCGGCGATGTAATCTTGAATTTCATGTATGTGTCCAATAATTAAGTCACATTCCATAGTATTTGAAGCAGCGCATCCATTGCTGCCCTACCTCTGTCATTAGAGGTATTTTCATCTTATCGAATGAGCTTTGAAACACAACGCTATAACCACATTTTTTGCTATTAAATTGAACAAAATAGCCATTTGGATACAAATCGACCACCAAACCGCGTAAAACAATAATCATTATTAATAAAAAGCGGAACTATAAACACCCCACCCCATAAACAACAAAGCTTGTATAAAGAGCACCCAAACATATATGACAGCTACAAAAAAGGCGCTCTTGTAAGCGCCTTTCGTTCGATTATAGCTTTTAAGGCTATAACCTTGAAAGCTATAGTATTGAAGACTGTTGCCTTGATAGCTGTAACTTTGATAGCTGTATCTTTGAAATCTACAGCATCGAAACCTTATTCACCGCGGTAGATACAACCCGCTGTACATGTTTCTTTAATCTCAACCTTGCTCAAAAGTGGCAAGCTTGGTTTAAGTTCATTCCAGATCCACTTAGCCAATACTTCACTTGTCGGGTTTTCTAAACCTTCAATGTCGTTTAGGTAGTAGTGGTCTAAACGGTCGTAAATTGGTTTGAATACAGCTTTAATTTCAGAAAAGTCGATTACCCAACCTGTATGCGGGTCAACTTCGCCTTCTACGTACAAACGAACAAGAAAAGAGTGACCATGCAAACGACCGCACTTATGCCCTTCTGGCACGTGTGGAAGATGGTGGGCTGCTTCAAACATAAACTCTTTGTATAACTCAGTTCTCATTGTGTTTCTCAGGCTAAAAAAATGACACGCAATATTACGTAAAACCAATGCACACTACAAGTTCTATCACCACTGTACGGCCTTATTAGCTTCAAGGGTTCCCCTCAAAAGTTACCGTATCAGTGGTCAAAACGAGGTGCATATTCACATCATGAAAAGTGCTCGCATAGTTCATCAATAAACACCTTCACCTTACGCGGAGTATTCACTCTCTCACGGTAAAGTGCATAAACCGTTCTCTCTTTAAGCGTGTACTGCGATAGGATTTCCACAATTGCGCCAGACTCTACATCTTCTTCGGCTAATTGCCTTGGTAGCATTGCAATACCATAGCCAAAACGAACCGCGACCTTTACTGCTTGCACGCTGTTTACCGTGAGTGTTGGCTTAAGATTTACATCATGGAAATACCCACCAAACTCAAACCTCCACACACCATCATTCTTAAGGTTTGGATCTTCAATTATGGTGTGATTAGCTAAATCAATTGGCGTTGTAATCTCTGTATTATTTTCTAGGTATTTAGGTGAAGCACAAACCAAGTTCTGATTTACAAAGATAGTGCGCGCGATCATGCCTAAGTCTTTCGAAACTAAATCACCAGAACGAATCGCAATGTCATAACCAACCGTCGCGAGATCTTGAACACCATCTGAAAGCATGAGATTGAACGCCACATCTGGGTATTTGTTTGAAAATTTCAAAATGAAGGGCATCAACATGATCTCAGTGAGACCTTTAGGCGCCATAACACTCAAAGAGCCAACCATTTCTGAACTATCAAACCTCAAAGAATCATTTAAATCTTCAATGCCGTCGACCAACCCATGAGCCTCATTAAAATAGCGACGACCAACCTCAGTTAAGGACAGTGACTTGGTAGAGCGATTCAATAAGCGAGTATTTAGGTAAGCCTCAAGCTCTCTTACATGGCGACTAACTAAAGACTTCGACACTCCGATCTTCTTAGCCGCACCTGTAAAACTGCCCTCCTCAACAGTCACAATAAATGACTTAATAGACGTTAATACGTTCATGAACTCACCCCACTGTTTACATATTGTCGACAGACTATCTACAAAATGGGCTCTACTCAAGGCAGTAACGTTCCATTAGATTGTTGGCACTCAACAAACATAAGGATAGAAACTATGACAAGCAAACAAGTTCAGGTTGTAAAAGACTACTTTAAGCATTGTGTAGACGGTAAACAAACTCACCGTATTGGCGAATATTTCGCTGAAAATACGATGATCCATAGACCTGATTGCAATAAGATAATTAACGGCCTCTCTGAGTTCGAAGCCATGTTAAAAGTTCACGTTACTGAACGATATGAATCACTGGAAACGACGTTTCAAAAAATCGTAGAAGACGGCCATCAAGTTGTTGTTGCGCTCACTCACAGAGCTAAAGGTGCTGATGAGTGGAAAGGCTACCAACTGAATGGAAAAAACGTTACTTGGACTAGCCTTACTTACTTCCGATTCAATGATGAAGGCAAAGTTGTCGAGGAGATTGTTGAACGCAATGAGCTAAGCATGGCACTTCAACTGGGCTTAAACCTAACTAGTTAAAAGCTCACTGGAATGATACTGACTCAGCAGTTAAGCCAGATTGAATAATACGAAGAAGGCATCTATTAGGTGCCTTTTAGAAAGTAATTTTTATTTAAGTTATGTACGTTTATTGGGCTTTAATACCCTTCAAATTTAGCGATAAACTCCCATCCATTCGCCCAAAGAACATCATTACAAACCCGCTACATCACAGAAACATAACCACAACCGGAGTGTGGTCACACAATTGGTTATACCTCATAGGTGGTAGATCCTCTTACACGTAAAGTATGCATGTCATTATACTTAATAAAAACAAACACCTTATGCGCTCAACAATCACCTTTAAAATCCTAGTGGCCCTCGCCATCGTGTTCACTTTTCTATTAGCAATATCGACCTACTTTCAATATTCGCAGCAAAAGCAACTTGTAAACTCAGTGTTAAGTGAGCAACTTCACGATAAAGCGAGCAACTATTTCGATAGCCTCAATATGATGATGCTCACTGGCACCATGGCACAAAAAGAGACCCTTCGTCAGAAAGCCTTAGCTCAAGAAGGCATTGAAAATGTCCGTGTATTGCGTGCTGATGCGGTAAGTAAATTATACGGGCCTGGCAATGGCAACCAAACACCTGTGGATGATATTGATAAACGAGCGCTAGCGGGTGAAACCGTTATCAAACCCTTTTCTGCCGATTGGGGAAAAGGCTTGGTTATTGCTCTGCCAATGAAGTCGAGCGAGAACTATCGCGGCACCAATTGTGTGGCATGTCATATGGCGCCAGAAGGGGAAGTATTAGGTGCAATTCGACTTGAATATAACCTTAACCATGTCAACTCGCTGATCAATACTCAAACGATGACAGCGATCGGTATCATGGCAGTGATCTCCTTTGCCGGATTCGTTCTTACGATGGGATTGATTCGTAAGATAATCGTTCGCCCGCTTCAACAAACCTCTCGCTTTATGACTCAAGTCAGCAGTGATAAAAACCTATCAACTCGACTGCCAGAGCAAAGCAAGGATGAAATTGGCACGCTTGCTAACTCCATCAACTCGTTCATGGGCACGGTTTCCGACAGCTTAGAGAGGGTACAAGACACCTCGCACAAACTGAATGCGTCTGCCAACCAACTGACTAGTGTTGCACAAATTACCGAGCAAGCCGCCAGCGATCAACAAAACGAAACCGCTGAAGTACAAAACAATATCGAAGGGATACAGGCGCAGCAAGTTAATGTAGAACAAGCCACTTTAACCGCGTCAGAACTCATCAATCACACCGCCGATGTGGCATGTAAGAGTGCGAACCAAGCACATGATGCAAGCAGTGAGATAAAGAACCTAGTCAGTAGCATAGAAGAAGTGAAACACAAGATACTGACACTCAATGAGCAAACCGGAGAGGTCTCTTCAATATTGAGTGTGATTCGTGGCATTGCCGATCAAACCAATCTTCTAGCCTTAAATGCGGCGATTGAAGCGGCTCGTGCGGGAGAGCAAGGTCGGGGCTTTGCGGTAGTGGCAGATGAAGTTCGTAATCTTGCATCACGAACGGCAGAGGCAACTGGCAGTATTGAGTCAATCATTCATCAGTTCCAACAAGGCAGTGAAGAATCGCTGAATTCTGCTGACCGCGTTTGCGAACAAGCACATCAAAGCTCAACAGATATCGACGCACTGTCCGTTGAGATGAACGGTGTCGTTGAAGAAATGAAACAAGTGCTGGCTCATGCACAAAATATTCAGCAACAGACGCAATCCACCACACAAGCAACCCAAGATGTGCAACAAAAAGTTGAAACCATCACTTCTCACGCAGACAACACATCGCAGTCTGCAGCTGAGACTCGTGGAATCAGTAATGATTTAGAAGAGCTATCAGATCACCTTGAATCTCTTATCAACCAATTCACCTTATCGAACTCAAATACCAACGATAAAGGTCAGTCATAGGCCGTTAGAACTCCCCTAGCGACATCAACAAAAAAGCGCTCAAAGGTGAGCGCTTTATCTTCATAACAATGTCTAATTCGGGCTTTAAGATTTTAAGATTT
>NZ_JBFRLX010000041.1:0-480 GCF_041470165.1 Vibrio sp. 10N.286.46.A8 | reverse complement strand
GATTTTAAGATTTTAAGAGCACCTTAAACCACGATTAGTGCGTAATGGAAACCGCGGTTAAATCTTTATGCTTGTGGTACATCGCGTGCTTGAATATCAGATTCGCACTCACGGTATCCATTCCTGCGACCTCTACATAAGCACCCTTTTTTCGGAACTTAAACACGACCTTATCAAGCGCCTCAACCGACGTGTTATCTAGGAACGATGCATCCGATATATCGATCGTCACTAAAGACGTGGCCTTGTCATAGTCAAATAGATCGACAAACGCATCTGAAGAAGCAAAAAAGACATGGCCTTTTACTCGATGGGTGGTGTGCAGTTCGTTAGTCACCACTTCATCAGATATAAAGACCATCGACTTGCTGGCATGCGCATAAAACAAAGCTGACAACACCACGCCAACTGCAACACCTATCGCGAGATTGTGAGTAAACACCACCACCGCTACGGTCGCTAGCATCGTCACATTAGTAG